>USLO01000266.1 GCA_900555515.1 uncultured Collinsella sp. | reverse complement strand
CGGCCACCTCGACTACCAGAATGTTATGGCGCCCGACCTGCAAACGTTCTGCCACATGGCCAAGTTGCCCGCCGCGCCCAATGCGCTTTCGGACGCAGGCTACATGTTTACGCTTTCGGGCGCGGACCTTATCCGCGACATCTATGCATACTGCAGCGAGCTCGCCGAGCGCCACGTCTTTGACGCGGCAGAAGTCAAACCGGGATATGTCATCAAGCTGGTTCTTAGGCTGTTCTTGATGGACGGGTTCGGGGCCATGCCGGCGTAAGCCGAGTCTTCAGCATCACCGTCGACTGAGCAACAACCGCTTTACCTTAGTGGGCGCCAATTGAGGGTCGATTATTGGGTCGCCTCGTCCACTAACGCATTTATTCCGCGCGCTCTGACAGTCGATACTTGCGGTTGCGGCTCGTCGCCGGCGCCGTGGGCTCAAGCTCGCCTTGAGCAATGAGCGCGTTGACGCGCGACCTAACCTGGGAAATTGTAAGCCCCGTGCGTTCTGCCAGCTCACGCGTCCCCAGCTCGCCGTAGTGTTTGAGTGCCGTCACAATTAAGCCCCCGCCATGATCGACCGGCTCGATCTTTGAACGGTAAAGTACGACCTTGAACCGATCGAACCCCGGGCAGAACAGGGGCTCGGCCAGACCATGCGCGCGCATGGCATCGATCATCATCGGGATGCCCGAGCCATTGCCCTCAGCCGGCGAACCTGCGCCATCCGGCAGCGGGACAATCGACATGAGTTTCACGAGCGTCGCGTTACGGCATCGGGAGCTGCCGTCAAACAAGTTCTCGCGAGTCTTTCCCCCGTAAAGGCCGCCAGGATTCGTCACCTCGACACGATCGTCAAAGACGTCGACGGCAATCGATTGTCCACAGGACCGATCCCCGTATTCTCGATGGATTACGGCGTTGGCGATTGCCTCGCGCAGAACCTCCTCGGGAATCTCCAGCGAGTCGACACGCGAGACGCCTTGGACGGTCGAGGTTCGCCGCAAATTCTTGGCGACGGCCGCGACAGCATCCGAAATCATCTCGCCCAACGTTCCCTCACAGATTGTGCGGTCCATGAACCTCAGCGACCCCGCCGTGCCTTTCCGGGTCCCCGCATAGACAGCCATGTCGATAAAGAGCTTGGGATAAAACTGCTGAGGGTAGGTGCCCGCAACTAGGAGTCCAGCCTTGGTGACATTGCCCTGGGAATCAAGGAAATTTAGGCGCTCCAGCTTCGTTTGTTTGTCCGGCGCGCCGCGCATTGCCCGAGGCGTCAACGAGAAAGCCCGATCTATCGTACGGTCGACCAGTGCCTCGTCAAGATCGCCTGCAACCGCGCCGGGCACTGCATCGCGATCGCTAGGACTCGTCCGCTCGTATGACGACAGTGCCAAAACCTCGGTCGACGAAAGCGGAACATCTTTGTCATCGATGCGTTTGTAGCTGCCGCCTTGAGCGCCCCGCTCTATGACATAACAAGGCTTGCTCGACGGGTCGAGCTCCTCAATTGTGATGACCAGAACCACGGTGCCCTGGAGCCCCACGCGTTCAATGGTGTATTTGGGCGGATTGGCCAGTTTTCCGCGACCGCCGGCATCACCCATGCCCGCTACGAATTGGTTGAGCACCTTCTCGGTCTCAAAGTTCTCAACCGGGACAAAGCCCGCGCGCTCGCTCACGCCGAGCACGATAATTCCGCCAGCGGTATTCGCGAATGCGCTAACCGTTTCCCATACGTCGCGGGAAAGCGTCGTGGCGCTCTCCTTGACCTCGACGTTAAGATCGTCCGAGCCCATGCGCCTTAAAGACTCGAGCAGACCGGTTAGCTCGTTTTCGTTCATCTGCATGTCCTTTCGCTCGGCCCGGCGGAGAATGCCCCGAATAGATTTCCTTCGTCTCTCAGTTATCTCTCGTAATTATCTCTCATCTTTCTGCTATCTCTCATATTAGAGATAAGTGAGAGATGAAAGAAAAGATGTCTGCCATCTGTTTCATTTAAACATGTTTTTGCTGGTAGAACAATCAGTATTGAGA
>USLO01000265.1 GCA_900555515.1 uncultured Collinsella sp. | reverse complement strand
GGCGGAATTGGCATACGCAGGAGACTTAAAATCTCTCGCCGCAAGGATTGTGGGTTCGAGTCCCACCGCCCCTACCACGTATTGTTTACGAGCCCGTGTTCCCCAGGGATGCGGGCTCGTTTCTTTTGGACGCCGATGGGGCTTTAAGTTGCGGTGGAATAGTTCCTGTTTTGGCCGTTTACCGGCCCATTTAGGAACTATTTCACCGCGACTCAGAGGGAGACGGTTAAAGGGCGCTCAGACTCGGGGTCCAGGCGATGGTGGGGGTTGCACCGTCAAGAGTCTCGTTGATGGTGGCGGCCATACCGGCGAGTAGGCTATTCTCGCTTACGGTGAGCGTCTTGTAGCCGCCGGCACGCATGAGCTCGCGGATTACCACGGCGCCAGCCAAGATCACGCCCGCGCGTTTGGGCTGCACACCCGGTAGCGCGGCGATACCGTCCGCGTCCAACACAGACATGTGCTCGATAGCAGCCAAAATCTGTTCCATCGAAAGCTCGCGCAGGTGCACAAAGCTCGAATCGTACGGTTCCAACTCGTGAACAAGTGCCACCAGCGTAGTCACCGTGCCGCCCACTGCGACCAAGCGCTCGGCACGCTCAAAATCGACGGGCAAGCTCCCGAAATAGGCGGCGAACTGCTCGCCCGCCCAGTTGGCAGCGGCAGCAAGCTCGCCGTCCGCAGGCGGCAGTGCCGAGAAAAACCGCTCCGTCACGCGACGACAACCGATGTCCAGCGAACGCGTGCCCTCCAGCGCGAAGACCCCACGCTCCGGTGCGTACACACCCGTCGCGAGTTCCGTGGACCCGCCGCCCGAATCCGCGACAATAATGCGCTCGCCTGCAAAGTCGTGCGCCACGCCAAAAAATGTCAGGCGCGCCTCAACCTCTCCCGGAATCACCTGTGGCTCAAGCCCCAGATCGCGCAGTCCGCCCAGTAGCAGCGCGGCGTTGGACGCATCGCGCGCGGCGCTCGTGCACGTGGTGCAGACGCACGCAGCCCCAAAGGCACGGGCCTCGTCCACAAACATCCGACACGCAGCGAGCACGCGCTCAACGGCCGCCTCGCAAAAGCGCCCCGTCGCGTCCACGCCCTCGCCCAAGTCGGTAATCTCGGTATGCTTGGACGATTCCACGATCGCCCCGGCCTCGACCTGGGCCAGCACCAGCCGCGACGAAACCGTCCCCAGGTCAATCGCGGCCACCTTATATCGTTTGCAATTTGTCATTGCGGGCTCCCCTCCGGGCGCTACTCGCCTACTCGCCGCTGGACGCGACCGTCTGACCCTCGACGCCGTTAAATCCAAACAGCATGTCGAGCGTCTGAATGTACCACGGCGCGTCCTTGCCGGCTTCTTCGATCTCCTTGGCCACCTCGCTGGCTTTCTTGGCGTTCGACGACTTCCGGCTCGACGAGGCATCCGAATCGCCGTCTAGGCCCTGCACTTCAATCCTCTTCTCGCCGGGCATCACCAGGCCCAGGTCCTCGGATGCCGCATCCTTGATGCCCTCCTCCGAGAGCAACTTGTCGACGCTTTTTTGCAGCTCATCATTGTATTGCTGGCGAATCTCGACCTGCTTGGCCAAGATATCGCTCGAACGCTTTGCCACGTACAGGTCGCGCACGGGGAAATACAGGCTCACGAGCACCAGGGCAACGACGATGCCGATGAATAGCCCTCGCTGAGGACCGTGGGTAAAGTCGTAGATCGCCTTGACCACCGCGTTGTCGTTGGCGTAGTGCATAAAGTCCGAGCCCGAAAGACGGTTCGAGGGCCTGCTCGACCTATCGTGCGTTTGAGCCGACGAGCGCTGAGCATGCGACGAACGTGCCGGGCGCACTGGTCCATCTGTCGAAGTATTCACTTGAGCATTGGGGCGCGAGGTACTTGTCGGGCGCTGTATGGAGCGGTCGGCGCCGGCGTAGGCGGACCCACCGAGCTGCACCGTGCGCGCACGGCGAGGCGACGGCTCACGCGAACCGGCGGAATAGTACCTGTTGTCGTAAATCTGATCCATGTGCGCCTTGTGCGGTTGAGGTT
>USLO01000264.1 GCA_900555515.1 uncultured Collinsella sp. | reverse complement strand
AACGTTGCCGGCGCCACCGATGTTGTCGAGCACCTCTTGGGCTGATTTGCGGTAGTCCATGACTTCCCTTTCCTCCAACGGGCGCATCTGCGCCCGGCCATCTTTGACACTTACACTGTAATCGTTTTCAGTCTCATATGTCTGTAATCGTTTTCACAGTAGGGTGAACGGTAGGAATAGGCCGGCGAATGGTAGTTTTGCGGCAAGATATGAGGGGTCGGAGACACACAGAAATGCCCAAAGCCTAGACATTCATGAGCTGATGCCCAAGCTTGAGCGTCCGCAGGCCGCCCTCCCCCTCCACGCCGTCAAGCGCGTCAAGCAACATATTGGTCGCCTCGACGCCACTGGTCAGGTAGCCATAGTGCACGGTGGGAATGCCGCCCGTCAGCGCGCTCAAAAACGCGTTGTCGCCAAAACCGCTCACGCGGTGTATGCCCTCGCCCATGCCGCGAACTTCATCGATGGCACGCAGTGCGCCCGCCGCCATGGTGTCGGTCGCGCAGGCGATAAACGAAACATCGGGAGCGGCAGAAAGCAGTTCACGCGCCGCACCATAGCCCGAGTCGAGCGTAAACGAGCCCAGACGAATCAAGGCGGCATCGAGCGGGTTACCCGCGGCGCGCAATCCGGCCTCAAAACCGCGACGGCGATCATAACCGGCCGCGCGGTCCTCTTCGGTAACCCCAATGTAGGCAATCTTGCCGTCCACGCGACCCGCAAGCGCACGGCCCAGCTCAAAGGCAGCCTCGTAATCGTCGTGATAGACGCACGCCGCACCCTCGACATGTTGGCCGATCAACACAATGGGCACACGGCACGACTCAATCGCGCGACGGTGCTCGTCGGTGATCATGGTTGCCACCAGCACAATGCCATCGACCGGGTGGTTTTGGAATAAATCGAGGTACTCGAGCTCGCGATCGGGGGCGTTATCGGTATTGGCAAGCAGCATCTGGTAGCCACGGCGACCGAGCACCTGGCCAATACCGGCGGTAATGCGGCTCACGGATTCCGAGTTGATCTTGGGTACGATGACGCCGATGAGCTTGGTGGAGCCGGTGCGCAGCGCACGAGCCTGACTAGAACGCACGTATCCGGTCAGCTCAATCGCCTGCTTAATGCGCTCGGCCTTGTCCGCCGATATGTACCCACCATTGAGGTAGCGCGAGACGGCGGCGCTCGAAACGCCGGCCAGCTCGGCCACATCTTTCATCTTTACCACGAGAGCCCCTGTCGTTGAAATCGCTTTCACCATAATACCCAACCCATGCCAGCAAATTGAGCAAATGAGACGGGCCCATGGATCATTTCAACCGCCCAGGTCGAGCAAACGTCAGCGAGCGGGCAGCTGCCGTGACGAGGTGCCGCGAAAGAGGAGCGAAGCGTACTTTATGTACGCGAGCGACGGTTTGAGCGGCAGATCGCCCGGCAGATGTCCGCGCAGCGTCGAGCGGTCCGGCGTTTGTTAAAACGCCGGAACATAGTTAGCCGTGGTATTCGCCGTTGTACTGGATGAGTGTGAGGTCCTCCACGCCGTCGAGCGCGCGAATGGCGTCAGCATAGGGCATATCCACACCATCCGAGAACACCTCGGCGGCCATTTCGACCTTGTCGCCGCGCATAGTCTTGGACTTAACGGTGAACTTGGTGCGCCCAAATGCACGCACGATATCGTCGCCGGTGGTCTGGCCCGTGTAGTGGATAACCATCATGTACACGCGCGCCTTGTCCTGGTGGCTCGCAAAGCCGGCGATCATCACCACGATCACCACCGCCGTGAGCGCCACGAGCGCATACATGCCGGCTCCCGCCGTAATGCCCGTGGTAATGGCCCAAAACAGATACAGCAGGTCGAGCGGGTCCTTGACCGCCGTACGGTAGCGGACGATGGACAGAGCGCCGACCATACCGAGCGAGATGACCACGTTGGTCGAGATCGCGAGCGTGACCATGCAAGTGAGCACGCACATACCCACGAGCGTCACGGCAAAGCTACGCGAATACACCACGCCGGTAAAAAAGCGCTTGTACACGTAATAGATCAGGAT
>USLO01000263.1 GCA_900555515.1 uncultured Collinsella sp. | reverse complement strand
TACACCGCAGACAACGGCTGGCCGGCATCGGCGTTGGACGTAATGGCAGCAAGTTCAAACTCGGGATGACCGAGGACGAGGCGAATGAGCTCGGCGCCGGCATATCCAGCCGCACCGACGATTCCAACCTTTAAAGACATATCAGACTCCTTGTCTGCAGTTATGCACCAATGCGCATCCCGCAGCCGTCGTTATGAAGTGGGTTGAAACTTTAGCACCAAAAGATGCATATCTACGCAAATCTTTTGCATATTCATGCATTGAAACAGTCCCGACACATTCACTCGAAGGAATTGACAAATAAATGCGGGCCCCATATTGCCCAGTGCGCCTTACGGTGACGTTGCAATGTGGGGCCCGCTACATGCGAGAATTTGAATTGTCGAAGCTTGCCGAGAGACTCGTTTAGAGCTCGACCGGCACCCATTCATCATGGTTGCAGATAAAGGCCTCGGGTTCCTCCACGCTAAAGAAGACGAGCGTGGGATCGTCTGCGCCCTCGTAGTGCTCGCCGAGGCGCTCCAGGTGCTTCCAGCCTGCCTCGCGCATATCGGGAGCGGCCTTGTCATCCAGACCCGCGTGCCCGCGCAAGATGAGCCAGCCATGACCCGGCCACCAACTCGTGGCCTCAAAGCGTTGATTTTGCAGCAGCTCTTGCCACACGTCTTTGGTGCGCGCCGTTACAAACCACAGCTTGCCGTCCTGGATCTGCGCAAACGAAAACGGACGCACATGCGGCTGTCCGTCAACGCTCGTCGCCAAATACCATGCCGGCACCGACGTCAGATACTCCAACACCGTATTCAATCCGTCCATGTGTCCTCCTGGCACTAGTCTTTTTGGGTCGGGGCTGTTTTGGCTACCCTATGGTTAAAGCTCCAGGCGCTCCTCGCTGCCGTCGATATCACAGAAGCGGGCGGCGATATTGCGCACCGAGAAAAACGCAAGGCGGCCGTCGTTGGCACTATCGTGTTGCTCGCCAATGCCCACCATGTGCTTAAAGCCGGCTTGGCGCACCCGGTCGCTCACGACCGCGTCGTCCTCGAGCGCGGCCTCGCCGGTCAGTACAATCCAACACTCCCCCGGTTTCCAGCCCGAGAGCTCAAACTTGGGATTCGCGCTCAACTCCGCCCAAACGTCCTTATCGCGCGAGGTGCAAAACCACAGCTTGCCATCATCGACCATGGCAAACGAGAACGGCCTCACGCGCGGCTGATGTCCGTCCGTCACGTCGATCGTGGCGAGATACCACGCCGGTATACGCCTAAGATACGAACAGGCGCGCTCGAGCTGCGCCGTGCGGTCGTTGTCGGTCATAGGGACCCCTTTCCTGCGCTCGAATCGCGCCTAAACAAGTTGAAGATTGATGACGATGACGCAGATGAACAGCAACGCCGTCACTACCGCCGCTAACGCATCGCCGCGGCCAAATGCAAGCGCATGCAGACGTGTGCGGCCCTGCTCGCCATGATAGCAACGGGCATCCATGGCGGCAGACAGCGTTTCGGCATGGCGGAACACGCCCGTGAACAGCGGAATCGCCACACTGCCGAGCATACGCACGCCGCCGAGCGGGCCTCCCGTCACGCGTGCGCCGCGGCTCGCCTGTGCATCGGCCGTCTGCTTCATCTCGGTGGCAAACTGCGGCATAAAGCGCAGCGCGATACCCATGATCATGCCGAGCTCGTGCGCAGGAAGTCCCACACGCGCAAACGGCGCGAGCAGGCGCTCAAAGCCCGCGGTGAGATCGAGCGTCGGTGTGGTGAGCGTGATAGCGCTCATACCGGCCATCATCAAGGTCAGGCGGCACGCCATAAAGGCGGCGGAATGCAGCGAGCCCTCGCTTATCTGCAAAAAGCCGAGCTGCCACAGAATGCGCCCGCTCTGGTCGGAAAACAGGTTGAGCACCGCGACCACCACGACGATCGCCAGCAGCGGCGCCATCGATGACAGGACACGGCGAAGCGGCACCCGGGACACGGCATAGATCAGGACAACGAAGATTGCGACCGGGACCAGTCCGCGGAAGCTGCTGACCGTGAGCGTCGTGATCAGAAACAC
>USLO01000262.1 GCA_900555515.1 uncultured Collinsella sp. | reverse complement strand
ACCAAGCTCAACGACCTCGCCAACGCCTGCGTCGAGGTGCTGCACGTGCCATATCGCTATGCCTTCACCTTTACCACGGCGCTGCGCTTTGTGCCGGTATTTGGCCAGGAAATGAACGCCATCATGGAGGCGCAGACTGCACGCGGCGTCGAATACGACACTAAGAATCCCGTCAAGAAACTCAAGCTCATGCTGCCGCTGTGCGTGCCACTGCTCATCTCGAGCGTGGGCAAGACCGATGCCACCGCGCTTGCCGCCGAGCAGCGCGGCTTCTACCTGCGCACGCGCGCGAGCTCGTATAAGCGCTACCCCATCAAGGGCCTGGATATCGCCGTACTTATCGTCAGCATCGCCCTTATCGCCATCGGCTTCCTGTTCTAATCCATCGCCACCGGCAACCGACAAATGCAAAAGGCCTCGGCTCGCACCAAACGAGCCGAGGCCTTTACTGTTTTCCCAGATAAAACCTACCAAAATAAACCCGTCCCTTTTTGGCAGGTCGAGGGCTACAGGCGGTAGGGGACGCCGCTGCGAATGATGGACTCGCGTACCAGGACATCCATCGCATCGAGGGTGATCTCGGGCATCTCGCGATACTTCTGCAACACCGAAAGCTCCGTGCAGGCCAGAATGACGCGGTCGCAGCCGCTACGGGCGAACTCCCACATCACGCGGTCGAACTTATCCATATCGGGCTCACGTCCGGCCTTCACATCATCGTAGATAAGCGACATCACATCGTTCTGACGTTTCTCGCTGGGATAGACAACCTCAACACCCGCAGCCTTACATTCGCGGCCGTAGACGCCCGCGCCCACGGTTCCGTCGGTGCCCATGATGCCAATCTTGTGCACCGGCTCGGCCGGCATACTCAGGTTGGGATCGAACTCGCACTCCCCCATCACCGCGCCGGCCAGAGCATAGCGCACCGACTCGCGCGGCATGTGGATAATCGGCACCTTGGTAAACGACTGAATCTGATCGTAAAAGTAGTGTGACGTGTTGCAGGGAATCGCTATGTGCGCGCAGCCCAGCGACTCGAGCGCCTGAGCGCACTCCTTCATGGTCGCCAGCAGCTCGGCATGCTCGCCGGTCTTGATGGCCAGCGTACGGTCGGGCATGGTCGACTTGGAAAGCACCACCATGTCGATATGCTCCTGGTCGCACGTAGCCGCCGTATGACGTACCACCTGGTCGTAGTAATACGACGTGGCCTCGGCGCCCATGCCGCCGATAACTCCCAGCTTTTCCATCGCCGCCTCCTTGGTGACGCCCACGCAATTGCGCGTATCATACCCGCGCCCGTCCGATGCAAACCGGGCGGGCGCCGCGCTGATCTACTTGTAATACGTCTTGAACAGCTTAAAGTGACGCAGCTTGGTGTGCCACATGCGCAACCAACGGTTAAAGACAAAGTCGCCCTTCATAAACGAAGGATCGGCAGCCTTGCCCTCTTTGGCCAGACGATGCGCCTTCGCACGCAGCTCGGGGTCCTTGACATACTTGTCAACGACGCCCATAGGAACGACCATCCACAGCGCCTCGTCCTGCGCCGTCACAAACTCCGGCTCAAACGGGCGGTTATAGACGTACTCATCCACCACGTATTTGGCAACGTTAAAGCCACTATTGGTGACATAGTAATTACTGCGGCCCTGACGCGTGTTGAAGTCGAAGAACTTAAACGAGCCATCGCGCTCGTCGTACTTGACGTCGAAGTTGGAGAAGCCCGTAAACTTAAGGTCCTCAAGCAGCTTGCGCACGCCACCCATGAGCTCGTCGTTGGGCTCAGTGATGATGCAGGCATGGTTGCCGACACCGTGGGGCTGATGCTCCTCGAGCAGCACGTGACCCAGGCACATCATGCGAACCTTGCCGTTGCGGTCGGAATAACTGGTAAGCACGCGCATGTACTCGTCGTTGCCGGGCACGCGGTCCTGTAAGATGAGGTCATCGGTGTAGCCGCTGGCGTACACATCGCGAATGACCTGTTCCAGCTCGGCGCGATCGGCAATCTCGTAGGCCTTCTTCTGACCCTCGAACTCGTGCTCCCACCACATGATGCCGTCAGA
>USLO01000261.1 GCA_900555515.1 uncultured Collinsella sp. | reverse complement strand
GACTCACAGTATTAACGTAACAACTCATGACTATATGGGTGCTGAGTAATTACCCCCTTATATACCATCAATGCCGAGATCCGCGATGCCCAGGAGCAGCCTGCCGAGTCCGTCGAGGGTTTTGTCGTCGAGGATTCCGCTGACGTGCCTGCTGTGGAAGAAGCTGCTCCGCGTGAGCATGTCGATACCGATGAGTTGCTCGATGAGAACGTCGTGCGTGCCTTTACGGCCAAGGCAGGACGCGGCGGTTTTGGCGGGGGTGGCAAGCGCGATGCACAGCGCCGCGCCCAGCAGGAGCGCTTCCGTCGCGCCGTTGCTCGAAAGGGCGAGATGGATGCCGAGGCTGTTGAGACCGAGGTTGCTGCCGAGTCGCAGAAGCCCACGAAGGATCAAAAGCCCGTGGAGGCCCAAGAGCCCAAGCGCCGTCGCGGTGCTCACTTTAAGGCTGCACAGCAGGATGCCGCGCGTGAGGTTGAAGAGTCTTCTGAGGTTGCAAACGATGTTGAGGAGTCTGCCAAGAAGGCTCCGGGTTCGTGTCGTCCCGGCCGCGGTTTTGCGGGACGCGCGTATCCCGTAAGGCGTCAGGAGAAGGGCGAGTCGGTTTCGACCACCCAGGACGAGAAGGCCGTTGAGCCGGCGGCTCGCGAGCAGAAGCCTGTTGAGCCGCAGCTTGAGGTTGATGCCGAGGCCAAGGGCCAGCAGCCTACTGATGAGCGGACGGAGCAGGGCGCGTCGAGCAAGCCTCGCCGCCGTCGCCATCGTGGGGGCCGCAGTTCCCATGCCGAGACTGCAACCGAGAAGACCACGCCGCAGAACGAGGATGCGAAGGCCGAGGTTTCTTCGGGGCAGCCTAAGCGCCAGCCGGCGAAGGAGAGCAAGTCCGTTCGTCCGCAGAAGCAGGCGTCTATGCCGAAGCGCGAGCGCAATTCCCAAGGCGATTCTAAGCGCAAGTCTCAGAAGAAGCCGGAGTCTGCCGCAGCAGATACTGCTGCCCAGCAGCCCAAGTCGTCCGTCCACGGCGAGGTCTCGGCGTTTGCCCTTGCCCGCGTTTTAGGCAGGCAGCTGCTCAAGGTTGTCCCCACGCCTATGGCGCTCTCCAAGATCAAGGAGCAGCAGACACAGATCGTAAAGGTCGAGGGCAAGGACGGCAAAAAGGCTCCGCAGCGCACTCAGCACAACGAGATGTCCAACCGCAAGATTGCCGAGGAAATCGCAATCATCCAGGCTTGGATCGAGCAGAACCGAGGTGCCGATACGCCGGTTGCCTCGCGCCGCCAGCGTGCCTACCAGATCTTTAACGACGAGAAGGCTTTTGACGGCAAGCACGGTGAGCGCCTGATCAGGCGTATGACCGAAAAGGGCATCAGCATGCAGGCGATCAAGGTCGCCCCCAATCGCCCCGTGCACTTTACGGGCTTTTTTACGCTGGGAGCCGACAAGCCGTTCATTATGGTCGAGAACCTGGACACCTACGACGAGATCGTCAAGCTGCTGCGTGGCCGCAAGCACGCCAAGCTCTTTGGCATCAAGGTGGGCGGCGTGATTTTTGGCGGCGGATGCAAGGCGAGCGTCTCGCATGCCCTGGACGATTATCTGGCCGAGATTGGCTATCGCTTTAACTACGTCTACTACGTGGGCGATATCGATCGCGAGGGCGCGCGTATCGTCGAGCAGACTCGCAATGCCAATGTGGTTGAGATTCGCCTGCATGCCGGCATGTATCGCGCTATGCTCGCCGAGCATAAGCGTCGCGTGAAGGCCGGCGGAGAGTGCGAGCCCGCGGCTGCCAACCAGGGTGTGCCGCAGAACCTGGCAGCGACGATCAAGGATCTGCCCATGGTCACGCGCGTGCAGTTCCGCAACGTGCTGCGCGAGGGCGGGCGCATTCCGCAGGAGATCCTGATGACCGCAGACTATCGGGATGGCGACTCGGGAAGCTTCGACCGCATGCTCAACAACTAGGGCGTTCGGCCCCGGGAGAGCGGGGACACCGGCTTAGGTTTCCTGCTCTACAGTCCTGCTCACGACGGAGGCCACATTAAGTGGCCTCCTGTTCGTGCGGAACTCGCGATAAAC
>USLO01000260.1 GCA_900555515.1 uncultured Collinsella sp. | reverse complement strand
GCTTGGCGTTGGCGGCACCCTTCTGACGGTGCGGTGCCACCAGGCCGGCGTACTCGCACAGCAGCATGGCGATGGCGGTAAAGCCCATGGACAGCACGCAGAACAGCGAGATAGAGAAGGTGTAGCCGTTGCCGGCGACTGCGGCGGCGGTGGAGATGGCCGAAAGGTCGCCCGGCTGGATGGGCATGGATTTAAACGTGATGACGAAGAACTCGGCAATGCCCAGGACAAAGAGGGCAAAGGCCAGGACCGCGGGTGCTGCGCCGTGGCGCTGGAACAGGAAGAACAAGCCAGTCATGAGCACGGTGATGATGGCCCACTCGAGCAGGATGCACAGGGGGTAGACCCAGGTAAAGTCGTGGTTGGACGAGACCTCCATGCCCAGTAGCGCAAAGACGCCGGCGAGCAGCAGGCACAAGACGGCGGCGACGAGCGGTTTGCCCACAAAGGCGCCGCGCAGGCGGGCGAGCTTGCCGGTGGGGGCGGGGACGTCGGGCCCGGCGAACGCAAAGACGCGCGGTGCGATGCGGTCGCGGGCGATGCTGGCCCAGGCGCAGCCGGTGAGGATGGCGTTGGTCAGGATAAGCATCACAAAGGCGAGCGGCTCGTTTTGAGCGACGAGGCCAATGGCGCCCCAAATGGTCAAAAAGAGCTGGAACAAGCCAAAGGCGACGCTCCAGGCGAAGGCGCCCTTGGTGACGGTGCCCGACTGTGCGCGGATGGCCTTGGCCTCGCGCAGGACAAGGTAGACGGTCGCCGCAAGACCGACGAGCGAGATGGCGGCTGCGAACATGCTGAGACTCCTCACAAACTTAAAACCTACGAAAGCGGGGGTTTACCCGATTGTTACCAAGATATGCGCTGCAATTGGTGGCTGCGCACAACAACCAGCCATATTAACGCGCACGTGTGGCGGTGTGGCGCAATGTAGTGGCGACCTGCGCGATAATGGACGGGAATTACACGGAAACGTAAAGGCTTCTTAAAGAAATGGCGAGGGTAGGGCGATGAGCGAGCAGGTTTGTATGACGGGCGCCGAGTACTGCGGCGGAGCTGCGGGCGCGGAGACGTACGGCTATCCGGTCGAGACTACGGGCAATGCGGTGCTGGACATCTTGGAGCATCGCTCGTCTACGCGTGCCTTCGCGCGTGATGGCGACGACCGTCCTGTGGCGGTGAACGACGAGCAGCGGGCGGCGATTCTGCATGCGGCGAGCCGTGCGCCGTCGGCAGGCGCCATGATGATGTATTCCATCGTGAGCATTCGCGAGCAGGCTACGCTGGATCGTCTGGCCGACCTGTGCGACCACCAGCCCATGATCGCCAAGGCGCCCTGGGCACTTATATTTGTGGTCGACTATGCCAAGTGGATCGATCTGTTTGAGCACGTGGGCTGCTTTGAACCCGAGTTTGTGGAGCGTACGGGCAAGGCGCCCCGTCGTGCGCCGGGCCTGGGCGACTTTGCCATCGCGGCGCAGGACGCCGTGATCGCCGCGCAAAACGCCGTGGTCGCCGCCGAGGCCCTAGGGCTGGGAAGCTGCTACATCGGTGATATCGTCGAGAATGCCGAGGAAGTGGCCGAGCTGCTGGATCTGCCTCCCTATACCATGCCGCTGTCGATGCTCATCATCGGCACGCCCCGCAAGGAGCGCCCGGCAATCGCGCATCCCGTGGTGAATCTGGTGCACGAGGAGCACTACTGCCGTGCGGATGCCGCGACCATGGACGCGCAGGTGGCCGAGATGGACGCGATGTTCCGTCCGCATGCCCGCGAGGTAGGCGAGCGCGTGGTGGATATCTACACCCGCAAGCACACGAGCCCCTTTATGGCCGAGATGAGCCGTTCCATGGAGTGGTGGTTCAAAAACTGGCTCGGCAAGTAACGAATGCGGCGGTGTGACAAAGGGACAGTCCCTTTGTCACATTCCATATCGCCGTGCTGGCCTAAAGGCCGTATAAATGTTTATCTAGCTGGGAAAACGATGCCGTTCAAACATGGGCCGATTACCTATAATCCCTTCGAACATTAAAGTTGGGAGGAAACCGGCTTATGGAACAAAAGGCCAAGGAGGCAGCCT
>USLO01000259.1 GCA_900555515.1 uncultured Collinsella sp. | reverse complement strand
ATGCGCTTGAGCAGCGCGCGCTCATCGCCCTCAAACTGATCCTCTACCGACAACGTAGACCCCCATCACTCAAAATCCTCTTGGCCCAAATCGGCATATAGCCTGCGCTTGCGAATGTAGCCGAGCACGGACTCGCTCGTAAGATAGCGCACGCTCATGCCGCGGGCAACTCGCTTACGAATGTTCGTCGAGCTGATCGCCAGCGCCGGAATCTGAATATAGCGCACGTCGAACGGCAGCCCCGACTCTTTGATTCGGGCACGCGCCGTATCGATATCAAAGCCCGGTCGCGTCGCCGCAATAAAGGTAGCAAGCTCAGCGATTCGTTCGGCATCATGCCAGGTCACGATATCGATAATCGCGTCGGCGCCCGTAATAAAGTAAAGCTTTACCTGCGGCGGGTAAAAGTCGCGAAGGGCATGAAGCGTATCGGCCGTATAGGTTACGCCCGGACGGTCGATCTCGAACCGGCTCGCCAAAAAGGCCGGGTTCGCGGCGGTGGCGAGGACCGTCATGGCATAACGGTCCTCGGCAGGCGTCACCGGCTTGTCAAGCTTAAAGGCAGGAGAGCCCGCCGGCATAAAGAGCACAGCGTCCAAGTCGAGCGACTCGCGCGCCTGCTCGGCAGTCACCAAGTGCCCGTAATGAATCGGGTCGAATGTGCCGCCCATAATGCCGAGCCTAAACTCCCGCCCGTCCTCTAGAGGAAGCTCGGGCAGACCGATTCCACCGCGCAGCGACATGGCTTACTCGCCCTCCGAGGTCTCGGCATCGCCCGCGGCATCCGCCGCATCGACAACCTCGACGCCCTCATCCGCAGCATCGGCCACGTCAATGGCTTCAACGGCAACGTCCTCGCCAGCATCCTCGAGCTCCTCGTACTCCGAGAAGTCCTCGGCGCCCTCAAAGTCAAAGGCGCGCTGGCAAATGCGGACCTCGTCGCCCGCACGGCAACCGGCCTTCTCGAGCGCGTCGTCAACACCCATACGCGCAAATTTATGCTGCAGGTAAATGACGGCTTCCTCGTTTTCCCAGTCGGTCTGGATGACCATGCGCTCGATGGCACGACCGACCACGCGGAAGGCACCGGGCTCTTCCTGAACAATGCGGAAACGCTTCTCACGCTGTAGGCGGCGGCGCTCCCACTCATCGTCGCGCAGAACGACCGGCTCATCCGAGACAGCCAACTCGGCGCGCAGCTTAGCCACCTGCTCGCCCACGGCAAGCATCAGCGTGTTGAGACCGGCACCCGTCACGGCGGACACGGCAAAGAACATATGGCCGTCGTCGAGCGCTGCGCGCTTGAGGTCGGCAATCTTGTCGGCCGTGCCCGGCGCATCGCACTTGTTGGCAACGACGATCTGCGGACGCTCCGAAAGCTCGGCGCCATACTGCTCGAGCTCGCGGTTGATGATGTGGTAATCCTCGACCGGATCGCGATCCTCAAAACCACCCGTCATGTCGACGACGTGCATGATCAGGGCCGTACGCTCAATGTGGCGCAAGAACTGGTGACCCAGGCCCTTACCCTCGCTCGCGCCTTCGATAAGACCGGGGACGTCAGCAACGACGTAAGAATATTCGCCGGCACGCACCATGCCGAGGTTCGGCACGAGCGTGGTAAACGGGTAGTCAGCGATCTTGGGACGGGCGGCACTCATGCGCGCGATGAGCGATGACTTACCCACCGAGGGAAAGCCCACGAGCGCGGCATCGGCCATAAGCTTCATCTCGAGCTCAATCCAGTGCTCCTCGGCCGGTTCGCCCAGCTGAGCGAACGCGGGCGCGCGGCGCACCGACGTCACAAAGTGCGTGTTGCCCAGGCCGCCGGCACCGCCGGGCGCCACGACTACGCGCTCGCCATCGTGCACCAGATCGGCAATCTCGAACATCGGGGTCTGCGTCTCGGGGTCGAGCTCGCGCACCACGGTACCCATAGGGACCTTGAGAATCAGGTCCTCGCCGCTCTTACCGTTACGACGGGCACCCTGTCCGTGCGTGCCGCGCTCGGCGCGGAAGTGATGCTTAAAGCGGTAATCGATCAGCGAAGACAGCTGAGCATCGGCCTGGATGACGACATTGCCGCCACGACCGCCGTCGCCGCCATCGGG
>USLO01000258.1 GCA_900555515.1 uncultured Collinsella sp. | reverse complement strand
CTCGTCGGGCTCACCTGCTGTGCGTTCGTGTTCAACACGTCGGAGTTTATGCCCATCGGCCTTTTGACTGATATCGCCGCGTCGTTCTCGCTCACCGAGGCCCAGGCGGGCATCATGATCTCGGTCTATGCCTGGGGCGTCATGCTGCTGTCGCTGCCGCTCATGGTGTTCGCCTCGCGCTTTGAGTTCAAGCGGATGCTGCTGGGCGTGCTGGCCGTGTTCTCGCTCGGTCAGTTCCTGTCCGCTGTGGCGCCGACCTATCCCATCCTGGTCTGCGCGCGCCTGGTGGTCGCTTGCGCACATGCCGTGTTCTGGTCAGTCGCCTCGATTATGGCCTCGCGCCTGGTCGACACTCGCCACGGCGCGCTCGCCATCAGCATGATCGCTACGGGCTCGTCCATCGCGCAGATCTTTGGCCTGCCGCTCGGTCGCGCCATTGGCTTGGCCGTGGGCTGGCGCATGACGTTTGCCGTGGTCGGGGGCCTCTCAGCCATCGCGGTCGTCTACCAGGCAGCGGTGTTCCCGGCCATGCCGGCGGGTGAGCGCTTTACCGTCAAACAGCTGCCCGAGCTGCTCAAGAACCCGCTCCTCATCGCGCTCTACGCAGTCACGGTCTTCATGGCGACCGGCTATTACGCAAGCTACAGCTATATCGAGCCCTTCCTGGCGCAGGTCGCGCACGTCGATGCGGGCGCCATTACCATGACGCTGACGGCGTTTGGCTGCTCTGGTTTGCTCGGAAGCTGGCTGTTTGGCCGCCTGTTCGATGGGCATCGCTTCCCGTTCTTGGCTATCACGCTCTCCGGCGTGCCGGTGGCCCTGCTGCTCATGGGGCCGGCCGCATCGTCGCTCGTGACAGTGCTTGCCGTCTGCGCACTGTGGGGTTGCTGCGCCACGGCCTTTAACGTGGCGTTTCAGGCCGAGCTCATCAAGCACACGCCGGCAGATTCGTCGGCCGTCGCCATGTCGATCTTCTCGGGCCTGTTCAACCTCGGTATCGGCACGGGTACCGCGATCGGCGGAGCCGTGGTTTCGGGTCCCGGTATCGCCTGGATCGGCTTTGTGGGCGGGGCGATTGCCGTCGTGGGCGTTATCCTCGCCATCACGGTGATGTTCCCAGCCATCCGCCGCGCCAAGCCCGTCGCCTAGCCACGTCCCCTCATCAGTTGCGGTGGAATAGTTCCTGTTTAAGGCCTTTGAAGGCTCAAGCAGGAACTATTCCACCGCAACTTATTTTGGGGGAGGGGATGCACGGCAGGCATACAATGGATGTCGTTGTGTTGAGCTTACCGGGAGGTTGCTATGTGGGCATACGAGACGACGTTCTATCAGATCTATCCGCTGGGCTTTTGTGGAGCTCCGCGCGAAAACGCCGCCCCCGTTGCCGAGGATGAGCTCGCCCAGGCCGCCGATGCCACAGCTAGCCCCGATGCGCCCATCATGAAGATTGCCAAATGGGCCGACTACCTGCAGGAACTCGGCGTTGGCACTGTGCTCATCAACCCGCCGCTCGAGTCCGATAGCCACGGCTACGATACGCGCAGCCTGCGCCATATCGACCGCCGCCTGGGTGGGGATGTCGACTTTGCCGCCGTGTGCGACACACTGCATGCCCACGGTATCCGCGTGGTGCTCGATGCCGTCTTCAACCACGTCGGCCGCGGTTTTTGGGCCTTCCGCGATGTGCAGGAGCGCAAGTGGGATTCGCCGTACAAGGATTGGTTCCACATCAGCTTTGACGGTGACTCGTGCTACGGCGACGGCTTTTGGTATGAGGGCTGGGAGGGCCATTTTGAGCTTGTGAAGCTCAACCTGCAAAACCCCGCCGTGGTCAATTACCTGCTTGAGTCCGTGCGTCGCTGGGCCGAGGTCTTTGGCGTCGACGGCCTGCGCTTGGACGTTGCCTATATGCTCGACCGCGACTTCATGCGCCGCTTGCACGCTTTTACCCGTGAGCTCAAGCCCGACTTTGTGCTGATTGGCGAGACGCTCCACGGCGACTACAACCAAATCGTCAACGACGAGATGCTCGACTCCTGCACCAACTACGAGTGCTACAAGGGCCTGTACTCCAGCTTTAACTCGGTCAACATGTTCGAGATCGCCCATTCGCTGCA
>USLO01000257.1 GCA_900555515.1 uncultured Collinsella sp. | reverse complement strand
GGATACGAGGGATTGCCGAACATGGGCTAGCACACACCTTCCACAAAGCGGTCGAGCTCAACAAAACGGGAACCCTTGACCAGTACAACATCATGATTTTCAAGCGCGCCGCCCATGCGGTCGAGCACCTGCTGATAATCGGAGAACACCTGGATGCGGTCCTCATCCATACCCATCATACGTGCGGCATCGGCCATGAGCTGAGCCAGCTCGCCGCCGACGCACGCGAGCATGTCGAGCTTCTTGGCAGCGGCATAGGCGCCCACGAGCTCATGCATGCGGGGAGCCTCGTCGCCCATCTCGCCCATCTCGCCCAGGATCGCCATGCGCGAACCGTCACAGATGAGCGAGCACAGCAAATCGAGGCCGGCAGCCATAGACTCGGCACTGGCGTTATAGGAGTCGTCGATGATACGTGCTCCGCTCTTGGCGCGCTTGATCTCCTGACGGTGACCGGTGATCGTAAGGCCCCTAAAGGCAGCATCGATCTGCTCGGTCGTCACGCCCAGACGATAGGCGACCGCGGCGGCCTTGACGGCATTGGGCACGGACTGCACGCCGGGAATGGCCAACATGGTATCGACCGTGTCGCCCTGACCAAAGTCGAGCGTAAAGACCGGATGGCCCTCGTCGTCGACGCGAATGTCGCGTGCGCGGACCTCGTCGTCGTCCGAGACACCGGCCAGCATCACGTCAATACCCGCAGGCTGGGCGAACGTATCGCGAATGAACGGCGTAAAGTCGTCCTCACCGCCCAAAACCAGCAACGGCGAGAAGTCGCCGGCGGCGCACATGCCCTGGACAATCTCGGACTTGGCACGGGCGATGTTCTCGCGGCTGCCCAGGATACCGATGTGGGAGGTTCCGATCTTGCTCACGATGGCAAGATTGGGGTTGGCAGACTGGGACAGGCGCTCAATCTCATGAAAATGGTTCATGCCCATCTCGAGCACCAGAACCTCGGTATCGGCCGGAGCGGAAAGCACCGTGAGCGGCATACCGATCAGGTTGTTGAAATTGCCCTTCGTGGCCCAGACGCGATAACGCTTGGCGAGCACGGCGGCGAGCACGTCCTTGGTCGTCGTCTTGCCAATCGAACCGGTAATGCCGACGACCAGGCAGCCAAGCTCCAAGCGATATACGTGCGCCAGGCGCAGCAAAAACTCCACGGGGTCGTCGGTCAGCAAGATGGCGCATCCCTTGTCCTGCGCCAACGAAACCAGCCCGGCATCGGGCTCGCGCGTCATCACGACGGCACCGGCACCCGACTCGATGGCACGGGAGGCAAAATCATTGCCGTCGACCTTTTCGCCGGGGAAGGCGACAAAGATCGTCCCCTCCTCGACCTGACGCGAGTCGATAACGCACCCGCGGCATACCCGATCGACTTCTTCCGTCACGGTTCGGGCCCCCGTTGAGGCCGCGAGGTTGTTGACGGCGATCTCTATCATTGCAGCTCCCCTGTAAACCTAATAATGCTATCGGCGTATTGTATCCCAGTGCCATGCGCGCGTGGTGCAGGGCATGTGAACACCCTTCAGATCAAACGGCAGACCACGCTCAAGATTGTAACCCCCTACTTCGTGCGCGGGATTCCCAGCACGTCGAGCGCGTTGGCCATAATGGACTGGAATGGCACCGCGGCGGCATCCGAGCCGCTCGGCGTTCCATCGAGTGTGATATAGCACAGCACCTTGGGCGATTGTGCCGGCGCAAAGCCCATAAAGGACGACATGTAGTTCTCCTTGAGGTAACCGCCGTTCTCGTCAGCGCGCTCGGCCGTACCGGTCTTGCCCGCCACGTCATAGCCATCGACCGCACCGCCAACGCCCGTGCCTTCGGACACGACCGTCTGCATGCACGATGTCACCTGGGCGGCAGCGTCCTCCGAAATCGCGCGCTCGCCTTCGCCCCAGTCCTTCTCATCGCCCTTGCTGGACTTATAGAAGTGCGGAGTCATCATCACGCCGCCGTTCGCGATACCGCCCACGGCACGTGCGACCTCAATCGGCGAGACGGACAGCGCCTGGCCAAAGCTCATCGAGCCCAGCGTGGCGCCGTCGTACTGGTCGCGCTCCTTGACGATGCCCAGACTCTCACCCGGAAAATCGACACCGGAGCT
>USLO01000256.1 GCA_900555515.1 uncultured Collinsella sp. | reverse complement strand
TGCCCCCATACGGACCTGAACCGTACGCGTCTGCCAATTCCGCCACGCCCGCGTGCAGGAATTAGAATAACGGAGCGCCACCACGAACGCAAGAACTATTTTTGAAAAAGTTTGCAGGCATTTTCCCAAGCGGCTTGCGCGATTGTTTCGGCGTCCTCACCTGTGCGATCGACACGGTCGTTAACCAGCGCGTTTGCCGTAATGGAGATCATTGCGGGCTCGCATTCAAGACCGCGGATGGGCTCCGGAGCCATATACGGGCAATCCGTCTCGAACAAAATTCGATCGAGTGGGGTTGCCGCGAATGCCTCGCGCACGTCGTCGTTGCGCTTAAAGGTGGCCGCACCACCATAGGCGATATAGCAGCCCAGCTCCACAAAGCGCTCCATCGTGGCGCGGTCCTCGCCAAAACAGTGCAGCACGCAACCGGCCTGGGGCACGCCCACCTCACGAAGCACGTTGTAGGCGTCCACGTGCGAGGTACGCTCATAGTCCGTGTCCTCGTGGCGCAGATGCAGCTCCACCGGCACGTTACGGCACACGGCAAGCTCGAGTTGGCGCGCCATGCAGTCAATCTGCACGTTATGGGGTGCCGGCGCGATATCGTCGTCATAGTCCATGTGGTAGTCCAGGCCGATTTCGCCAATACCGGCGCATAAGGGGTCATCGAGTGCGGCAACGACCTGTGCGTGAACGTCGTCGGTATAGTCCGGCGCGCCATACGGATGCACGCCGGCAAGATACTTGATCTGCGGAATATCCCGCATCGGCAGAATTTCGCGCACCAGCCAGTCGCTATAGTCCGCCACGCTGCGTTTGTCAGCGATGGGATCGAACATCGTCACCAACAGGTCGACGCCCGCGGCTTTGGCGCGCACGAGCGTCTCGGGCACTTCTTTGCCCCAAAACGAAAGCAGATGTGCATGCGTGTCGGCAAGCGGTGCCAAGGGCACGGGGCAGGCAACCGTCTTCTTTTTCTTGGTAAACGTCACGCGTGCGGCATTAGGCATCATGGATTAGCTCCTGGGCCAGGCGGACAAAGTCGGCAACATCAAGCGTCTCGGCGCGCGTGGTGGGTGCGATACCGCAAGCCTCAAAGGCGACATCGAGCACGTCCTTGGCAAAGCCGTTGGCGCTCATAGAATTGCGGATGGTCTTGCGGCGCTGAGCAAATGCAGCATCAATCACGCGGGCCACAAATTCGCGATCGAGTCCTTCGGGCACCACGCCGTCAACACGGTCGATACGCACGACAGCCGAGTCCACGTGCGGCGCCGGCATAAAGCAGCGCGGCGGCACCTCAAAGCGACCCGTCACCTGCGCATACAGGCCGAGCTTTGCCGTATAGCCGCCATAGGTCTTGTTACCCGGCACTGCGGCAATGCGATCGGCAACCTCCTTTTGCACCATGACGACGGCACGCTTGAGCGCCGGCATCGTCTGGAAGAACTGCAGGATGATCGTCGCCGCCACGTTATAGGGCAGGTTCGCGACAAACACCGTCGGCTCACCGCCCGCAGCCTGCTCAATCTGCTCCGGACCCACCTTGAGCGCGTCGCCCATGATAAAGCGGAAGTTGGCATAGTCGGCGGCGTGGGCGTCGAGCACCGGCTCGAGCTCGGGGTCGGCCTCGATCGACGTGACGCACGCCGCCTCCTGCAGCAGCGCAAGCGTGAGCGTACCAACGCCCGGGCCAACCTCGAGCACGCGCTCATCGCCCGTGAGCTCGGCAAGCTCGCAGATGCGCTCAATCACATGGTTGTCGATCAGGAAGTTCTGGCCCAGGCGATGCTTGGTCGCAAGGCCAAACTCCTCCAGCAGCTCCCTTGTTGCCGTGGGGTTTGCCAAAGGCGAAGTTGTCATGGTTGCCTCCTTAGCATGATGGCGGCGTCTTGAAACAAAAGGGCATGGACCGTGGCGGCCATGCCCTTACAGCTAAACAGCAAATTGCCGATATGGCGCTCGCGCGGTCTCTACGCCAGACGCGGGAACAGCGGATCGCCCTTCTCGACGGGCTGACCACCAGCAAGCAGGCCCCAAGCGCAAATGCCCTTGAGGTCGTCGCTCGCGGCCTCGTCCTCGCAGGACAGGCGGCGCAGAGCCTCGGCAGAAGTCTGGGGCATGAGCGGCATCAGCAGGTGAGCGG
>USLO01000255.1 GCA_900555515.1 uncultured Collinsella sp. | reverse complement strand
GGGCGACAGGGCCGTGTGGGAGGACCTCCACCACAGGGACCCGTACCCGTTCTGGCTGGATTAATGGATGGAAACGGGTGTTCTATCGGGACACACATTTTGTCCTATAAGCCTTGGGTCGTGGCTGTGGCGTTGTTTGCCGCGAATGTCCGCTTTGGGCGTATCATCGTGGGCATCTCGCATAACCTCGTTGCAAGGGAGATACGCCCCATGGCTACAGAAAAGTCTTCTTCGCGCTCATGGATGTCCGATGCCGCGATCTATCAGATCTACCCGCGCTCGTTTAAGGATTCGACTGGTTCGGGTCTGGGCGATATCGCGGGCATTACCCAGCAGATGGACTATCTTGAGCGGCTGGGTATCGAGGCCATCTGGCTGAGCCCGTTTTACCCTTCGCCTCTTGTCGATGGCGGCTATGATGTGGCGGACTACTGCGATGTCGACCCACGTCTCGGCTCGCTTGACGACTTCGATGACATGATAGCTGCGGCTCACGCGCGCGGCATCAAGGTCATCGTCGACATCGTGCCCAACCATTCATCCAGCCAGCACCCCTGGTTCAAAGCCGCTCTTGCCGCCGGCCCCGGATCGCCCGAACGCGCCCGTTATATCTTCCGCGATGGTCGCGGCGAGCATGGCGAGCTGCCTCCCACCAATTGGAATGCCAACTTTGGCGGCCCCGCATGGACGCGTGTTGCGGACGGTCAGTGGTATCTGCACATGTTTACGCCCGAGCAGCCGGACTTTGACTGGTCATGCCCTGAGGTTCACGCGCTCTTTTGCGACGTCCTGGCGTTTTGGAGCGATCGAGGCGTCGACGGCTTTCGCATTGATGTGGCGCAGGGTCTCGCCAAGGATCTCGACCGCGATGACCTCGACCGGTGGCATCTCGCCGAGGTCGATGACATGGTTGACGACGGCACCCATCCGCTGTGGGACCGCAATGAGGTCCACGAGATCTATCGCGAGTGGCGCCGCGTGTTCGACCGCTATAATCCGCCGCGCAGTGCCGTTGCCGAGGCGTGGGTGCTGCCCGAGCGCCAGTATCTCTACGCGCGTCCCAGCGAGCTTGGCCAGACATTCAACTTTGAGTTTGCCAAGGCCACTTGGACCTATGATGACATGCACACTGCAATCGAGAAGGGCTTGAAGGCAGCCGTCGAATCCGATTCCGCCTCGACCTGGGTACTCTCCAACCACGACGTGCCGCGCGTGGCGACACGCTATGCCCTGCCGCAAATCAAGGCGACGCGCTACCACCAGATTGCGCTCGACTGGCTCTTGCGCGACGGGTCGTCTTATGACGAGGACCGTGAACTCGGCGAGCGCCGCGCGCGGGCGGCCCTTTTGCTTGAGCTGGCGCTTCCGGGCTCGGCATACGTGTATCAGGGTGAGGAGCTCGGCCTTTTTGAGGTGGCTGATATCCCGTGGGCTGCACTCGAAGACCCTACTGCGACCAATACGCACGGACCGAAGCGTGAGAAGGGGCGCGACGGCTGTCGTGTGCCCCTGCCGTGGGTGGCGGCGGACGATCCCGCGCATGGCGGATCGTTTGGGTTTTCGCCGGCAGACGCCGATGCGGCGCCCCATCTGCCGCAGCCTGCATGGTTTTCCGATTATGCTGCCGATAGGGAAGAAGTGGACCCGACATCGATGCTTGCGCTCTATCGTGACGCCCTCTGGCTGCGGCGCAAGCTGCGCGGGTGCGCCAACGATCTTGCGTGGCTCGATCTTGACGGGCGCACCGGTCTTGCGGATGGTGCCGAGGGCGCTGAGGGCGGCGTCATCGCCTATCGCCGCGATAACGGCTGGGCGTGTGTGACGAACTTCGGTGCAGCACCCGTGGAGCTGCCGGCGGGCAGGGTCCTGCTCACCTCATCACCGCTTGCAGACGGCAGGCTCGCGCAGGACAGCTCTGCCTGGATCATGCTCGGTGAGATGTAGGGGCATCTCGCTGCGAGCCTGCGTTTGTCCGTGCCTTTCGTGACGACTGATGCCCTCGCGAGAGCGTCGCAAAACTTTTTAAAAAAAGTTCTTGCATTTGGGTGGATCATCCCGTATATTAAATCCTCGCAGGCGGACATGGCTCAGTTGGTAGAGCACAACCTTGCCAAGGTTGGGGTCGCGGGTTCGAGCCCCGTTGTCCGC
>USLO01000254.1 GCA_900555515.1 uncultured Collinsella sp. | reverse complement strand
CCCAGGTGCTCGATGGTGTGGCACTCGGCGGTGTTCATGACCGGCTCCTTGTTGGGCGTGGTCAGGCGCAGGTCAAACGTGGTGACGGCAGCACCGGTCGCCGGATCGCGGTCGATGCGGCTCACATACACGCCGGGCTCAAGCAGCAGATGATCAACGGAAAAGCTGGCGATGCGCTCCATGGCAGATCCTCTCGATAGTCAAATTGGGACGGGGCTCTTTTAGCTGGTTCGAATGGTCGCACCAATCATACCAGTCAAAAAAGCCCCGTCCCAAAAAGACAACTTAGCCAAGGACACGGGCCATACGCGCCTTGAACTCGGACAGGAAGCGCGGAGCATCCACGGTCAGTGCCACAAGCGCACTCTTGTCCGGATCGGACAGGCGGCGCTCATCGCAGATGGTGCGACCGCGGTACTCGCCCAGCAGATCAACACGCAGGTTGCAGCCGAGCGCACCTACGAGCGTGGGGTCGATCGCCACGGCAACCGCCAGCGGATCGTGCAACGCACAGCCGCCCAGGTAGGGCGCGTTCATCTCGTACGAGCCAATGTAGTGCTCGACCATGCTCGCAAATGCGCAGCCAGCCATAGTGCCCGAGCCCGTCCAGCCGGCAATGTCGCGGCGTGTGAGCACCACGCGATGCGTCACGTCCAGACCCACCATGGTGAGCTTGCGACCTGAACGCAGCACCGCGTCGGCTGCCTCGGGGTCGCTCGCCATGTTGGCCTCGGCGCCCGCGCTCACGTTGCCGGGCACGGTAAGGGCGCCGCCCATCACGACCACACGGCCGATGGACATCATCGCCGCCGCATCGCGCTCCAGGGCGAGTGCCAGGTTGGAGAGCGGGCCAGTCGCCACGTAGACCAGATCGGGACCATAGGTGCGCGCGGCATCGATCAGATAATCGACCGCAGCGTTGCCGTCGGCCGAGGTCGCCCCCACCGGCTCGTAGGGCGACGCGGGCACGCTCGCGCCGCCGATGCCGTTCTTGCCGTGAATGAGCGCGGTGGACGCCGGCGGCGTATAGGGCTCAGTCGCCTGCAGAGGACGATCGGCACCCAGGTACACCGGCACCTCGGGGCGACCCAGCAGATCGAGCACCGCCAGGCAGTTGTGGGCCGATTGCTCGACGCGCACGTTACCAAAGCACGTGGTGATGCCCACGAGCTCCACCTCGGGGCTCGCGATGGCATAGGCCAGCGCCATCGCATCGTCAACACCCATATCCAGATCAAGGATCAGCTTCTTGATTGCCATTGTTCTACTCCGCTTCTCCGTCTTTATCGTTTAACTAAACCAATGTTCAACTTCGGCGCGCGTGGGAATCGATTGCTGAGCGCCCAGGCGCGACACCGTCACTGCCGAGGCGCGAGCACCCGCGGCCATGCACTCAAAGAGCGGCAAGCCCTCTAGGCGAGCCGCCGCCAACGCGCCGATAAACGTATCGCCGGCGGCCGTGGTATCGACTACCGTACTCGAAAGTGCCGGCATGCGCAGCAGCCCACCGCCATCGCCGAGCGTAACCGAGCCGGCACCGCCCAACGTGATGACCGCGGCGCCGGCGCCCTTGTCGAGCAGCGCATTGAGCGCGGCGACGCAACTCACATCATCCGTGGGCAGAATGCCCGTCAGAACCTGGCACTCGGTCTCGTTGGGACAGACCAGGTCGACCGCAGGCCAGACCTCCGCAGGCAGCTCGCAGGCGGGCGCTGGATTAAAGACCGTATAGAACCCCAGCTCGTGAGCGCAAACAAGCGCCTCGGCCGTCGCCGCAAGGTCGCATTCGCCCTGGGCGATAAAGACGCTTCCGGCAGCCGGGGCAATCTCGCTGGCGCCGCCGTCGAGCTCATGGGCCACCAGACGCCTCAGCGCGCAGGCAACGTCCGCGCCCGCAAGCGCATGGTTGGCGCCCGGTGACAGTATGATGCGGTTGTCGCCCTCGCAGCGAATGATGGTCGCCGTTCCCGTCTCCACGTCATCGCGATGCGCTACAAACTCAACGCCCACGCCGGCATCCTGAAGTCCCGCCACCAGCGCATCGCCAAACGTATCGCGCCCAACCGCGCCGATCATGCACGTGCGCGCACCCATGCGCGCGGCGGCGACGGCCTGGTTAGCGCCCTTGCCACCGGCGTTGGTGATAAA
>USLO01000253.1 GCA_900555515.1 uncultured Collinsella sp. | reverse complement strand
CGGCAACCTGCACCTGGGCATCGACGTGGGCTCCACCACCGTTAAGCTCGCCGTGCTCAACGACGACAACCAGATCGTCTACGCCAAGTACCAGCGCCACCACACCGACGTCCGTGCCTGCGCCCGCGACCTGTTCGAGGGCGCTGCGACCGTGCTGCCGACGGCCCAGATGACCTGCGCCATCACCGGCTCGGGCGGCCTGCTGCTGTCCCAGTGGCTCGACCTGGAGTTTGTCCAGGAGGTCATCGCTAGTAAGCGCGCCGTCGAGACCCTTATCCCGGCCACCGACGTCGCCATCGAGTTGGGTGGCGAAGACGCCAAGATCATCTACTTCGACAACGGCATCGAGCAGCGCATGAACGGCACCTGCGCTGGCGGCACGGGCGCGTTCATCGACCAGATGGCAACCCTGCTGCACACCGATGCCAGTGGCCTCAACGAGCTCGCGGCCAACGCCACCACCATCTATCCCATCGCCAGCCGCTGCGGCGTTTTTGCCAAGACCGACGTGCAACCGCTGCTCAACGAGGGCGCCCGCCCCGAGGACGTGGCCGCCTCCATCTTCCAGGCTGTCGTGACCCAGACCATCTCGGGCCTGGCATGCGGCCGTCCCATCCGCGGCAACGTCGCCTTCCTGGGCGGCCCGCTGCAGTATCTCTCCGAGCTGCGCCACCGCTTCTACCTCACGCTCAACCTGGACGAGGAGCACCGTATCGTGCCCCAAAACGCTCACCTGTTTGTGGCGAGCGGCGCCGCCATGGCGCACGAGTCCAACAAGCTCAGCACGTTCCCGCAGCTTATCGAGGCCATCGACAGCCTGGGCGACACACAGGGTGCCGAGGTCGAGCGCCTGGACCCGCTCTTTGCCACCGATGAGGACTTTGCCGAGTTCAAAACCCGCCACGACCAGGAAGTCGTCCCCAAGGGCAAGCTCGACGGCTACACCGGCCGCGTGTTCATCGGCATCGACGCCGGCTCCACCACCATGAAGGCCGCGCTCGTGGGCGAGGACGGTCAGCTGCTGCACACCTGGTACGGCAACAACAACGGTGACATCCTGGGCACGGCCAAGGTCATCATGGCCGATTTCTACAACCACATTCCCGCCGGCTGCACCATTGGCCACGTGACCACCACGGGCTACGGCGAGGCGCTGCTCATCGAGGCCCTCAAGGCCGACTCCGGCGAGATCGAGACTGTCGCGCACCTGCGCGGCGCCAAGGCGTTCCTGCCCGGCGTCGAGTTTATCCTGGACATCGGTGGCCAGGACATGAAGTGCCTGCGCGTCAAGGACGGCGTGATCGAGCACATCATGCTCAACGAGGCCTGCTCGTCGGGTTGCGGCAGCTTTATCGAGAGCTTCGCCGTGTCTATGAACATGGACGTGCGCGCGTTCGCCGATGCCGCCATCCATGCCAAGGCCCCGGTCGACCTGGGCAGTCGCTGCACGGTCTTTATGAACTCGCGCGTCAAGCAGGCGCAAAAGGAAGGCGCCACGGTGGGCGACATCGCGGCCGGCCTGTCCTATTCCGTCATCAAGAATGCCCTGTTCAAGGTCATTAAGCTGCGCGATCCCAAGGAGATCGGCAGCCAGGTGATCGTCCAAGGCGGCACCTTTATGTCCGACGCCACCCTGCGTGCGTTTGAGCAGCTCACCGGCGTGCACGCCGTGCGCCCCGACATCGCCGGATGCATGGGCGCCTACGGTGCGGCCCTGCTCGCCCGCGATCGCGCCGGCGCCGACGGCACTTCGACCATCCTTTCGGCCGAGGACATCGCGCACCTCACCGTGACGCAAAAGCACGTCCGCTGCGGCCGTTGCTCCAACAACTGCCAGCTCACCGTCAACGATTTTGGCGGCGGCAGGCGCTTTATCACCGGCAACCGCTGCGAGAAGGGCGCCGGCCACAAAAAGCAGAAGACCGAGGCCCCCAACCTCTTCAAAAAGAAAAACGAGCTGCTCTTTAACCGCGAGGTGCTGAGTCCCGACGAGGCCCCGCGCGGCACCGTCGGCATCCCGCGCGCACTCAACATGTACGAGAACTACCCCTTCTGGCACGCGTTCTTTACGCGCCTGGGCTTTAGCGTGCAGCTGTCCGACCAGTCGAGCAAGAAGACCTACCAGGCGGGCATCGAGTCCATGCCGTCCGAGAGCGTGTGCTA
>USLO01000252.1 GCA_900555515.1 uncultured Collinsella sp. | reverse complement strand
TCATCGACGGCATCAAGACGCTCGACACCGGCATTATCGGCCCGCTGGTGGTATCGGCAACCGTCGTCGCCATCCATGACCGCTTCTACGATGCCAAGGTTCCCGATTGGCTCGGCACCTTCTCGGGCTCCTCGCTGGTCTACCTCATCAGCTTTTTTGCCGTGTTTGCCCTTGCCGCTATCTCGGCCGCCATCGTGCCCTCCGTATACGCAATGACCGAAACGCTGCGCCATGCACTTACGAGCGTCGGCCCCTTTGGCGTGGGCATCTTTGTGTTTTTGGAGCGAGCGCTCGAGCCCATGGGGCTGCACCACCTGCTCTACATGCCGATCTACTACGACAACCTGGTCATTAACGACGGCATCTACGCCACGTGGAGCAGCTTGCTCCCCATCCTCTCCCATAGCACGCGCCCCCTTAATGAACTTGCGCCGTGGGCCGGTTTTACCGCCACCGGCTGGGTCAAGCTCTTTGGCCTTCCCGCCATCGCAGCCGCGTTCTACTCCACCGCAAAACCAGAACGCCGCGCCAGCCTCAGGGTCATCCTTGTTCCCGCCATCATCGCCTCGGTGGTTTGCGGCGTTACCGAGCCACTCGAGTTTCTCTTTATGTTCACCCACCCCGGGCTCTTTTTTCTCTACGCCGTCTTATCGTCTTGCCTTGCCACAACCATGAATCTCTTTGGCATCGTCGGCATCTTCTCGGGCGGCCTCATGGAGATGGCAGCCTTCAACTTTATTCCGCTCATGCGCACGCATGCCGGTGCCTATCTTTTGGCGCTCGGTATCGGCCTTGCCTTTAGCCTCATCTTTTTTGTTAGTTTTCGAGCACTCATCTTGATCTATGACCTTAAGACGCCGGGCCGCGAGAATCATGTCGCCAATCGCGCGGCAATCGATCGTTTAACGGAAAGCGGCTTTGCCAAAGAGCAATCTCCCAATGACGAGGTCAATAGTCGATCCGATCAAGATCACATCCTCGCTGAGCGGGTAATTCAGCTTTTAGGTGGTGTTGGCAATATTGTGGGCGCAACCAACTGTGCCACGCGCCTGCGCGTCGAGGTCGCAGACCCTTCCATCGTTGCAGATAACGCGTCGTTTGTCGCGGTGGGCGCCAAGGGCCTCATCATTACGGGCAAGACCGCCCAGGTAATCATCGGCATCTCCGTTCCCCGCGTTAAAGAGCATTTTGACCAGATCATGGGCCTCGAGCCGGAATTTGTGCCCACCACCTCGGCCTCCTCTGCCGCCGGCCCAACCCACAAGCACGGTGATATCTGCTTCTTCGATATCGACGGCACACTCGCCTGGCAAGATCCCAGACTTGCCCAGGAGCTTCCCGAAGACGAGCGCGATCTGTCCCCTTATCCCAACGAGGCGGTTTCGCAGGCAATCCGCGAGTTTGTCGCCAACGGCAACATGGCCTTTATCTGCACGGGACGCACCCTGAGCTGCATCCACCCCAAACTTCTTGAGCTGCCCTGGACCGGCATCGTCTGTCTTGCGGGCGGTTACGCCGAGATCAACGGACACGCAATTCGCGATCTGTCGATGACGCCCAGCATGCTGCAGCGTCTTGCCCCCTACCTTGAGCAATCGGGCGAGGTCATCCGCTTTGAGGGCCTCAACGGCGTCGTGCGCATGAGTGCCGATGCCCCCGATGCCCCCGGATACGCGCGCACCCTGGGCGACGCAGTCACGCAGCTGCAGCATTACAGTGCCTACAAGATCTTGATGTCTACATCGCTCGCCAACCACATCGCTCAAGATAAGGCACTTGAGCCGCTGCTGTGCTTTAACGAGCTCGAACTCGAGGTAACCGAAATCTCGCCCCGCGAATGCACGAAGCGCGGGGGCATCCAGTCTGTACTCGACGCCCTCGATCCCCACCACGGAACCGTGTACGGCATTGGCGACGCGAGCAACGACATCGCCCTCATGGAGGCAGTCGATGTTGGCATCGCCATGGGCAACGCACCAGACTTCCTTAAGGAGAAGGCAGACTACGTAACCGATTCTATCGACCACGACGGCGTCGTCACCGCGCTCGAACACTTTGGGCTTATCTAGCCGAGCCCCTTGCCGCGTTTGCGGCCGCAAGACTCAATCGTCTTCAACCGCCGCGCTCGACGCCCTAATGTGGCAATATGTTGTCTGCATAATGCAACGATGC
>USLO01000251.1 GCA_900555515.1 uncultured Collinsella sp. | reverse complement strand
ACGGCCGGTGCGGTGCAGGCGGGCGCTGTACTCCTTAAAGGTGTCGTAGCTGTCCTCACGGCAGGCGGTCTGCAGCAAGTAGACAGTCTGCGGATCGATGAGGTGATCCTCGCCGCCGAGCGGGCGCCACTTGGTCAGGCCCAACGTGGGCAGCTGATCGGGAGCCGGGCTCTTAAGGATAGCGAGAGCGGCGTCATAGCGCTCATTTTGCTCGCGCTCGACGTCCTCGACACTCATACCGCCCACACGGCTCACCGTGCCGGCGAAGTACGCGTTGACGAACTCCGGCGTAAAGCCAACGGCCTCGAAGATCTGCGCGGAGTGGTAGCTCTGCACCGTGGAGATGCCCATCTTGGACATGATGGAGACGATGCCCGCCGTCGCGGCCTTGTTGTAATTGGCGATGCCCTGCTCGGTCGTCACGTCCAGGTCGCCGCGTGCCGCCAGATTGCGGATGCACGCATGCGCGTTGTACGGGTAGATGCCGCTTGCGGAGTAGCCCACCAGCGCCGCAAAGTCGTGCGGAGACACGGCATCGCCGCACTCCACCACGATATCGGCAAAGGTGCGCACGCCGGCACGGATCAGGTGGTTGTGCACGCAGCCCACGGCGAGCAGCGACGGCACGGGCACCTCGCCCGCAGCAGCACGGTCGCTCAGCACCACGATGTTCACGCCATCGCGAACCGCAGCCTCGACGTCTTCGGCAAGCTGCTTGAGCGCAGCCTGCAGCGCGCCCTCACCCGCGTCGCGGCGGTACACGGCACGGAACCGGCGGGTCTTAAAGCCAACACGATCAATCGCGCAAATGCGGTCGAACTCCTCCTCGCTCAGCAGCGGGCGCTCCAGGCGCACCAGCTGGCAGGCCGTACGGGAGTCCTCGAGCAAGTTGCCGTGGTTACCCAGGTAGAGCGTGGTCGAAGTCACCATATGCTCGCGCAGGGCGTCGATCGGCGGGTTCGTGACCTGGGCGAACAACTGATAGAAGTAGTCAAAGAACGAGCGCGTCTTCTTGGACAGGCAGGCCAGCGGCGCATCGATGCCCATCGAGGCGAGCGGGGCCTTGCCCTGCTGGGCCATGGGACGCACGACCTCGTCAATGTCATCCCAGTGATACCCGAGCTTGGCCATGCGCACGGCGGCGGGCACCTCGGCATCCTCGGCGGGCGCGGGCGCGGCGGGCTTGTCGAGCGCGTCGACGGTCAGCGTCTCCTCGGCGATCCAGTCGCGATAGGGCTTTTCCTTGGCGTAACGGGCGCGCAGCTCATCGTTGTAGATGACGCGACCGCGGGCAAAGTCGACCTCGAGCATCTGGCCCGGTCCCAGGCAGCCGCTCGTCAGGATGTTCTCGGGGCTCACCTCGATGGTGCCCACCTCGCTTGCCAGCATAAAGCGACCGTCGCGCGTCACATAGTAGCGGGCGGGACGCAGGCCGTTACGGTCGAGGGCGGCACCCAGCGTGCGACCGTCGGTAAAGGCGATGGCCGCCGGGCCATCCCACGGCTCCATGAGCATGGACTGGTAAGCGTCGTAGGCGCGGCGTTCCTCGCTCAGATTGTCGTTGTGGTCCCACGGCTCGGGCAGCAGCATGGACGCGGCACGCGTGAGCGGGCGACCGTTCATGACCAAAAATTCGAGCACGTTATCCAGAATCGCGGAATCAGAGCCCTCGCGGTTGATGATGGGCATCACACGCTCAAGATCGTGCTGCAGCACGGGGCTGTACAGGTTGGGCTCGCGGGCACGAATCCAGTTGACGTTGCCCTTGAGGGTATTGATCTCGCCGTTGTGGATGATAAAGCGGTTGGGGTGCGCGCGCTCCCAGCTGGGCGTAGTGTTGGTGGAGTAGCGCGAGTGGACGAGTGCCACGGCCGTTTTGACGGCGGCGTCGTTGAGGTCGATGAAGAAGCGGCGCATCTGCGTGGCAACAAGCATGCCCTTGTACACGATGGTGCGCGAGCTCATGGAGCACACATAAAAGATCTTGTCGCGCAGGGCAAACTCGGCGTCGGCCTTCTTCTCGATGGTGCGGCGGCACACGTACAGGCGACGCTCAAAGGCATCGCCGGCGGGCGTGTCGTCCGGACGGCCCAGGAAGGCCTGCAGGATGGTAGGCATGCAGGCGCGGGCCGTCTCGCCCAGGTCGTGCGGGTCGACCGGCACCTCGCGCCAAAAGAGCAGCGGCACGCCGGCCTC
>USLO01000250.1 GCA_900555515.1 uncultured Collinsella sp. | reverse complement strand
TAGATCAGGACAACGAAGATTGCGACCGGGACCAGTCCGCGGAAGCTGCTGACCGTGAGCGTCGTGATCAGAAACACGAAGCCCAAGAGCAACTTAGTTCGCGGGTCCAGGCGGTGGATCGCACTATCGCCGGGATAGTAGCTGCCAAACGAAAACGCCTCCATCAGCAGCCCTCCTCTCGCGCGACCGTCTTGGATTTAGCAATGTCCGAGACGTTAGAAGAACCGTCTGAGCGACCGATCAGCAAACTTGACAGCTCGCCTGCCAACGTCTCAACCGTATAGAGACCGTCAAAGTGCAGCGGCACGCCTGCCTTCGCAAGCGCCAGCGCCATGCGTTGGGCAGCGGGAACGCCCAAACCGATCGATTTAAGCTCATCCGCATGCGCAAAAACCTGAGCGGGCGTGCCCTCGGCAAACACCGCGCCTTCGTTCATCACAACGATGCGGTCGCAGCAATTGGCTAGGTCATCCATACTGTGCGAAACCATGACAACGGTCAGGCCCTCGTCATGAAAACGGCCAATGAGCTCCAGGAAATCCCTGCGAGCCGCCGGATCGAGACCTGCCATGGGCTCATCGAGTACCAGGACTTCGGGCTCCATGGCGAGCACGCCAGCGAATGCCACGCGCCGTTGCTGACCGCCCGAAAGCTCAAAGGGACTCTTGTCGCCGACCGTGGAAAGGTCGAGGCCCACGCGTGAGAGCGATGACTCGACACGACGGTCGACTTCATCTTGCGGCAAGCCAAGGTTATGCGGACCAAACGCCACGTCCTGCGCCACGGTTTCGGCAAACAGCTGACGCTCGGGATATTGAAACACCACGCCGACCTTGGCCTTAACCGCAGCGGCGTCTTTCTTGTTTGACAGATCGAGCCCCAGCGCGCGAACGGATCCCTCCTGGGGGCGAATCAAACCGTTGAGATGCTGGACCAGCGTCGACTTACCCGAACCGGTATGACCTGCCAAGCCCAGGAACTCGCCGCGACGCACCGTCAGCGATACACCGCGCAGCGCCCACGGGCTGCTGGGGTCGTTTCCCCAGAGAGCCTGTTTGCTCGATTTGCCCGCAGTGGCCGAGCGCTTATGCCAGCGGCGGCGCTCGCGCGGACTGAGCGAATAACTGTACGAAACATGGGATAGCTCGATGACGGGCTCCGACGCGTTGCCCTCGTTGTCTACCGGAACAGTGCCGTCAGCGATTTCCGACTGGGATACGGAAGACTGCCCCGCGATGCCTGCCCTACTTCGCTCGGCATAAGCCTGCGCAATCTCGGCGACCATATCCGCCTCACGCACCTGCGCGCAAACGGGCACGCCCTTCGCACGAAGTGACCTGCCCAGACGACACGACTCCGGCATATCCAGGTTGAGCTGCGCAAGCTCATCCGCCCGCGTCAAGATTTCCTCGGGCGTACCGAGCATGGCAACGTGCCCCGCCCGAAACACCGCGACACGATCGGCCTCGGCGGCCTCCTCCATAAAGTGCGTAATCATCACGATAGTCATGCCGCGATCGTGAAGTGCGCGGCACGCTTTCATAAGACCCTTGCGTCCGCGCGGATCGAGCATCGAGGAGGCCTCATCCAAAATGAGAACGCGCGGCTCCATGGCGAGCACGCCGGCAAGCGCCACGCGCTGCTTTTGACCGCCCGAAAGCGCATGGGTCTCGTGGCGCTCAAAGCCCACCAGGCCCACGCCCTTCAGCGCCTCGCGTACGCGCTGCGCAATTTGCGCCGATGGCACGCCAAGGTTTTCGGGACCAAACGCAACGTCATCTTCGACAAGCGTCGCCACCAGCTGATCGTCGGGATTCTGGAACACCATGCCTGCGGTCGAACGAATGTCGTAGACCAGCTCGGGATCGGACGCGTCCATGCCGTTGACGCACACCGTTCCCGCATCGGGCTGCAGCAGCGCGTTCAAATGCTTGGCAAACGTCGACTTGCCCGACCCATTGCCACCGAGGATGCAGAAAAACTCACCGTCCTCGATGTTCAGATCGACACCGTCGAGTGCCGACACGGCACCGTCATAGCTAAAGGAAACGCCCCGACACTCAATCATGCGCGGCCTTTGACCTGGTCCTTTTTAGGCGTGATGAGGTTGGAGACCGCCTTGTACACCGCAAGCGTCAACACCGAGTTGAGCACGGTCTTGATGAGGTTGAACGGCAGCACGGCGGGAATCATGAGCGGGGCGATCAC
>USLO01000249.1 GCA_900555515.1 uncultured Collinsella sp. | reverse complement strand
TCGCAATCGCGCAGCATCGGGATGCGCTCGCAGCGCTCGGGCGCCGCGGCAAGCAGTGGCTCGGGAATGCCCGAGCTCTCGCTGCCAAAGACCAAGTAGTCGCCATCGCGGTAGGTACTCTGCGCATAGGTTCTGCGCGCCTTTTTGGTCAGCAGATGCAGGCGCTCGTCGGCAGGGGAGAGGCCGTTGCGCGCAAGGAAATCCTCCCAGCTGGCATAGGTCGTCACGTCCAAGTTTTGCCAGTAGCCCAGTCCGGCACGACGCACCGTCTTGTCGTTGAGCGAAAACCCCAGCGGCTCCACCAGATGCAGACGGGCGCCGGTGACCACGCAGGTACGGCCGATATTGCCTGTATTGGCCGGAATTTCGGGTGCATACAGCACGATATTGAACATGAATCTCCTTGGCTCAGAACGAAAAACCACCACGAAGGGCACCTTCGTGGTGGTTTGGCGGTTGTGTAGGCGGAAAAATGCCCGCTTGGATAAACCTAGGCGCGGTGCCAGTCGGCCAGACAGGCGTCGAGGGAGGCGATGAGCGCATCCTTGTCCATGTGACGGCCGATGATGCACAGGCTCGTCATGCGGTCGCCCGTCTCGTCGTCCCAAATCTGCATGATCTCGGGGTTCTCGTCGATAATCTTCTGCTTCTCGCCTTCGGGCGCCGAATCGACGAACAGGCCGTTCTCCATCAGGCGCATCTGGTGGCCGGCCTGCTCAAACATGTAGCACATGTCCGGATTGCCGGTCTGCCACAGCGGACCCTTGACGCGGATGACCTCGTCGGGCCACTCCTGCTCAACAAAATCGGTGAACTTCTGCAGGTCAAACGGCTTGCGGCGCGAGTACACAAAGGTCTCGATGTCGTACTCGAGCACCTCGGGGTCGTCGTGCTCCTCGGGATGCTCCATGGCCTCGATCCAGGCGGCGGAGTTGTAGGCGCGCATAAAGTCGAAGCGGTCGGTATCGAGCAGTTCCTCCATGGGGACCTCGCCGTTTTGAGCCTCGACAATCACGGCGTCCTTCTGCAGGCTGCGCACGATGGCCTTGAGCTCGGCGATCTGCTCAGGGCTCACGGTATCGGTCTTGTTGAGGATCAGCGTGGAGCAGAACTCGATCTGCTGGATGAGCAGGCTCTCGATGTCGTCCTCGTCGATATCCTCAGCCAGCAGGTCGCGGCCGCCGTTGAACTCGTCGTACATGCGGGCGCAGTCGACCACGGCCACGATGTTGTCGAGTGCGAGCTTGGGCTCGCCGCCCACCTTGGCCTCGTCGCAGAAGCTCGAGATGGTGTAGGCGATGGGGATAGGCTCGCAAATGCCCGAAGCCTCGATGATGATGTAGTCGAAGTTGCCCGAATCGGCGATGCCCTGCAGCTGGTTAGCAAGGTCGTCCGAAAGCGTGCAGCAGATGCAGCCGTTGGTGAGCGGGATGAGGTCGTCGGTCTCGGAAAGGCCACCGTCGGCGATGAGGCTGGCGTCGACATTGATCTCGCCGATGTCGTTGACGATCACGGCGGCGCGGATGCCGCCGTCGTTAGCGAGGATGTGGTTGAGCAGCGTGGTCTTGCCGGCACCGAGGTATCCGGTAAGCATGATGATCTTCACGGGTTTGTTGGGCATGTGCCCTCCTTTGTTAGACATGGCTTACAGTTGAATCTTATGCCAAACGCCTGCTCTTATACCCACGCGCCGGCAAATAACACAAGCTACTCCCAGGCTCCCCATACATCGGGGCAATAACCGACGGTGGCCTTTTTGCCGTTGCGCACGATGGGCTCGGCTAGAACCTGCTGGTTCTCGAGCAGCTTGTCGAAGCGCTGGCTAGGGGTGAGGTGCTGGATGAGCGCGAGCGTCTCCTCGTCCTTGGCTTTGGGGTTGAGCAGCTTATCGATGCCGCCGACCGCCTGCATCACGCTCGTGAGCTCGCCCTTGCTCATTTCCTTTTCCTTAAGGTCAATAAACTGCACCTTAATGCGGCGCTCCTTAAAATAGCGCTGCGCCTTCTTGGTATCGAAGGACTTCTTGGTGCCAAAAATCTGAATCATTTTGTTCCGCCGTTCTACCTGATGAAGTTGGTCGTTGCGCGATCTGCCTCGGGCGCGTTGATACCGGCGGCATGGCCTGCCTCGATGCAGCGCAGGAGCCAGGCCATGTTTTTGCCGATGTTTCGCATGGTGGCAAGGCCCTCGGCATCCCCATCGGCGTCGCCGGGCACGCG
>USLO01000248.1 GCA_900555515.1 uncultured Collinsella sp. | reverse complement strand
TCGGCCGCCGGCGCTATCGTCGCCTACGCCATGAACATCACCGCGTTCGACCCGCTCGAGAACGGCCTGATGTTCGAGAGGTTCCTGTCCCCGCAGCGTACCGAGATGCCCGATATCGATATGGACTTCGACGATGAGCGGCGCCTCGAGGTCGTGGAGCACGTTCGCCAGCTCTACGGTCCCGAGAAGGTCACCCACGTCATCACCTACTCGACCATCAAGGCCAAGCAGGCCATCAACGACGCCGCGCGCGTCCTGGACTACCCGGTCTACATGGGCCAGCGCCTGTCCAAGATGGTCTCGAGCGACCCCAAGGTCAAGCTCAAGCAGGTGCTCGACAAGCAACCTGGCAAAGAGGATCTGTATAACCCCGACTTTGCCGAGGCCTATAAAAAGGACGACGACGCCCGCCGCATCATCGACACGGCGCTCTCGATTGAGGGCCTCACCCGTGGCGAGGGCGTGCACGCGTGCGCCGTTCTGATCTGCCGCGACCCCGTCAACGAGCACGTGCCCACCAAGCTCGACACCAAGGGCGGCGTCGAGATTACCCAGTACGAGGGTCATACCGTTGCCGACATGGGCCTGCTCAAGATGGACTTCTTGGGCCTGCGCACGCTGACGGTTATCTCCAAGGCCAAGGCAAATATCAAAAAGAACTTCGGCATCGACATCAAAGAGGAAGAGATTCCCTTTGACGACCCCGAGATCTTTAAGCTCATGGGTTCCGGCCACACCGCCGGCGTCTTCCAGGTCGAGTCCGCCGGCATGACGGCCACGATCAAGAACATGAAGCCCACCGAGTACAAGCACGTCGTAGCATTGATCGCTCTGTACCGCCCGGGCCCGCTGGGCGCCGGCATGGTCTCGTCCTACATCAACCGTATGAACGGCAAGGAGCCGGCGGTCTCCTACGACGACCGCCTGGACGACATCCTGGGCGAAACCTACGGCACCATGGTCTACCAGGAGCAGGTTATGCTCATCTCCGTCGAGATGTGCGGCTTCTCCAAGGGCGAATCGGACTCGCGCATCCGTAAGCCTGTGGCTAAGAAAAAGATTAAGCTGCTCACGTCGACGGTGCTCCACTGGGAGGATGGCTCGGACGAGACCACCTACGACCACTGGATGAACGGCGCTATCAAGAACAACTACAAGCGCGAGGTCGCCCAGAAGATTTGGGACGATGTTCTTGAGTTTGCGTCCTACGCCTTTAACAAGTCGCACTCTGCCGGCTACGCCATTTTGGTTATGCAGACGGCGTGGCTCAAGGCGCATTATCCGCACGAGTACATGGCGGCCGTTCTGACGTCCTACACGGGCAAGACCGACAAGATCGTGCACTACGTCTCGGCGTGCCGTCACGACGGCATTCCCGTGCTGTCGCCAGACGTCAACGAGTCCGGCACCGAGTTCACGGCTACTAAGGAGGGCGTGCGCTTTGGTCTGGCCGGCATCCGCGGCGTGGGTACCGGCGTGGCGCAGGCGATTATCGCCGAGCGCGAGGCGGGCGGCCCGTTTAAGACGCTGCACGACTTTGTCGAGCGCGTGGACTCCAGCCAGGCAAACCGCCGCGTGATCGAATCGCTCATCAAGGCAGGCGCCTTCGACTCCACGGGGTATCCGCGCCGCCAGATGATGCACTTTGTGGACAAGAACAACCCCGAGAACATCATCGATGCCGCGGTGAAGCGCCAGAAGGATCGCGCGAGCGGTCAAACGTCGTTCTTCGATATGTTTGGCGACGTTGAGGGCTCGGGTTTTGAGGTGAGCGTGCCCGATCCGGATGGCCAGGAGTGGGACCGCCACCTTAAGCTGAGCCAGGAGAAGGAGGTTCTGGGCATCTATGTCTCGGACCACCCGCTGCGCCCGTTTGAGTATGCACTTAGCAAGGCACGCGACTTCTCGTTCTCGCAGATCGACACCGGCTACGAAGTTCAGAATCCTACGGGCGGCACCATCAACCAGGAGATTCCCGAGGGTAAGGCACTGTGGTGGGCCGGCATGGTTTCGAGCGTGTCCAAGCGCGTGACCAAAAACGGCGATCCCATGGGCATCGTGCAACTCGAGGACATGGAAGGCGAGGCCACGGTCGTGGTGTTCCCCAAGACCTACAAGGAGGCCGAGGGGTACCTGTACGGCGAGGTCGATCCCGAGACCGGCGCGCAGCTGTCCGATGCGTTTGTGCGCATTAAGGGCAAGCTCGAGCGCTCGGACCGTGGCGA
>USLO01000247.1 GCA_900555515.1 uncultured Collinsella sp. | reverse complement strand
CAGGACTGTCTGCAGCAATGCGGGAGCGCTATCCGGACATTGGGTCCACGCTATGCGGATTCGATGCGCAGATGGCGCCGTCTGGATAGCGAGGTTTACGGGACATGGCATTGACCCCCAACGAGGCATATGCGGCCAAGCAGCCGTTTGTGGACAAGGAGGCACTCGAGCATATCGTCGAGCAGTTCCCCACGCCGTTTCATCTATACGACGAGGCGGGCATCCGCCGCAACATGCAAGAAGTGCGCGACGCCTTTGCATGGAACCCGGGCTTTAAGGAATACTTTGCCGTCAAGGCCAATCCCAACCCGGCGCTCATCTCCATTCTCAACGAATACGGCTGCGGCTGCGATTGCTCGAGCTATACCGAGCTCATGATCGCCCGCTCACTGGGCATCACCGGCCACGACATCATGTTCTCGTCCAACGACACGCCGGCAGCGGATTTTGCCCTTGCAGATAAGCTGGGCGCCATCGTCAACTTTGACGACATAAGCCATATCGAGTTCTTTGAGCGCGTTGCGGGGCCCATCCCCAAGACAGTCAGTTGCCGCTTTAATCCGGGCGGCCTGTTCCAGCTCTCCAACGGCATTATGGACAACCCCGGAGACTCCAAATACGGCATGACCACCGAGCAGCTCTTTGAGGCTTTCCGTATGCTCAAGGCCAAGGGTGCCGAGAACTTTGGTATCCACGCATTCCTTGCCAGCAACACCGTCACTAACGACTACTATCCCAAGCTCGCACGCATCCTCTTTGAACTTGCCGTGCGCCTGGAGCGCGAGACCGGCGCACATGTCGCCTTTATCAATCTGTCCGGCGGCGTCGGCATCCCCTATCTGCCCGAGCAGCAGGCCAACGACATTCACGCCATCGGCGAGGGAGTGCATGCAGCATACGACGAGATCCTGGTTCCTGCCGGCATGGGCGATGTGGCCATCTGCACCGAGATGGGCCGCTTTATGATGGGCCCCTACGGCTGCCTGGTCACCAAGGCCATCCACGAGAAGCAGATTTACAAGGACTATATCGGCGTGGACGCAAGCGCCGTCGACCTCATTCGTCCCGCTATGTATGGTGCCTACCACCACATTACGGTGATGGGACAGCCGGGCGGCCCTGACAAGACCGCAGCACCGGTCACGAACACGTATGACATCACGGGCAACTTGTGCGAGAACAACGATAAGTTCGCTATCGACCGTGAGCTGCCGCAGATCGACATGGGTGATGCACTCGTGATCCACGATACCGGCGCGCATGGCTACTCCATGGGCTACAACTACAACGGGCGGCTGCGCTCCGCCGAGGTCCTGCTGCGCCCCGATGGCTCGGCCGACCTCATCCGCCGTGCCGAGCGCCCGGGCGATTACTTTGCCACGCTCGACGTGCTGCCGAGCGGCCGAGAGTTGCTGGCCAAGTCGCGCGCCGAAAGCGCCCGCCGTCGGGCCCAAGACGAGCGCCTGGCAGTCGCCGCCCAATGGAACAAACGCATCCAGATCGCGGACGCGAAGGAGAAGAACATGGACATCCGCAATCTCGAGGGCTCAATCGTCGCCCTTGTTACACCGTTTAAAAAGGACGGCAGCGTCGACTTTGATGCACTCGAGCGCCTTATCGATTTCCACCTGCAAAACGGCACCGACGCCATCCTCACCCTGGGCACCACCGGCGAGAGCGCCACGATGACCGATGACGAGGACAACTCCGTCGTCGCCGCCGTGGTCAAGCATGTTGCAGGACGCGTCCCCGTCATCGCCGGCTCGGGCTCCAACTCCACGCAGACGATGCTCACCAAGTCGCTCACCTACCAGGGCTTGGGAGCCGACGGCCTGCTGCTCATCACCCCCTACTACAACAAGTCCAATGAAGAGGGTATCTATCAGCACTTTAAGACCGTCGTCGATGCTGTGGACATCCCCTGCATCCTGTACAACATCCCCGGCCGCTGCGGCTGCGGCATCAGCGAGCGCAACGTAGAGCGCTTGGCCGCGCACCCCAACATCATGGGCATCAAGGAAGCCTCGGGCAACGTCGCCTACGCGGCCAAGATCGCCCACCTGCTGTCCGACGACTTCCGCATGTACTCGGGCGAGGATGCGCTCACCGTGCCGCTCATGAGCCTGGGCGCCTCGGGCACCATCAGCGTGTGGGCCGACATTCAGCCGCAGCTTGTGCATGACATGTGCCGCGCCTATTTGGACGGTGACGTGGCGCGCGCCCGCGATATCCAGATTGCCGGCCAGCCGCTCATCAA
>USLO01000246.1 GCA_900555515.1 uncultured Collinsella sp. | reverse complement strand
GCGATGCACACGATCTCGTAGACCAGCGATAGCAGCACCAGCTGCAGAGCGCTCATGGGCAAAAACGGCAAGAACAGGCTCGCGACGGTCACGGATAGCACGTTGCCAAAGTTGGAGCTCACCGTGGTCTTGAGGTATTTGAGCAGGTTGCCGTAGGTGCGGCGGCCTTCGATGATGCCGCGCTCGAGCACGCCCAGGTCCTTCTGGAGCAAGATAATATCGGCGGATTCCTTGGCAATGTCGACGGCAGAATCGACCGAGATGCCGCAGTCGCTCGCACGCATGGCGGCGGCGTCGTTGATGCCGTCGCCCATAAAGCCCACGGTGTGGCCGAGCAGCTCGCGCATGACACGTACCAGGCGCGCCTTCTGCAGCGGCGAGAGCTTGGCGAAGAGGTGGGTTTTCTCGGCGCGCTCGGCAAGTTCGGCGTCATCGAGCGCATCGATCTCGGAGCCGAGCAAGACGTTGCTCGCATCGATACCAATCTGCTCGCAGACGGTGGCGGCGACGCGGTCGTTGTCGCCGGTTAGGACCTTGACCGCCACGCCCTTGGCCTCGAGGGTGGCGACGGCGCCCGCGGCACTTGCTTTGGGCGGATCGAGGAAGGCCAAAAAGCCCATCAGCACCATGTCGCACTCGTCGGCGATGCCAAACTCGCCCACGCAGCGCGGATTGGTCTTCTGCGCCACGGCAATTACGCGTAGGCCCTCAGCGTTAAGTCCGACGATCTGCTTGCGAATCTGGGCGAGCCTGTCTTTGGTGAGCGGCTGGGCGATGCCATCGACCTCGACAAAGGAGCAGATCTCGAGCATTTCCTCGGCAGCTCCCTTGGTAACCATCTGGGTTTTGCCCTGGGCGTCGGCTACAACTACGCTCAGGCGACGGCGCGAGAAATCGAAGGGCACCTCGTCGACCTTGGTATAGCGGTCGCGCAGGCTCTGACCCAGCATGGAATCGGGTGCGACGGTCGAGGGCGTCACGTCGGCACGGTCGATTACGGCCAGGTCGATAAGGTTCTTGAGGCCGGTCTGGAAGAAGCTGTTCAAAAACGCATGACGCAGCACGCGTGCGTCCTCGTTGCCGTCGGTGTTGAGGTAGCGCTCGAGCACGATGCGGTCTTCGGTGAGGGTGCCGGTCTTGTCGCAGCACAGGACGTCCATCGCGCCGAGGTTTTGGATTGCCGGCAGCTCCTTGACGATAACCTGGCGGCGGGCGAGGTCCTTGGCGCCCTGCGACAGGCTCGTGGTCACGATGACGGGGAGCATCTGCGGCGTGATGCCCACGGCCACGCTCGTGGCGAACAGCAGCGCGTCGATGACGTTGCCCTTGGTGGCGGCGTTGATGGCAAAGACGGCCGGCGCCATAACGAGCATGAGGCGTACGAGTAGCATGGAGACGCTCGAGACACCGCGGTCAAACGCGCTCTTCTCGCCGCGCCCGTTGAGCATCTTGGCGATGCTGCCCAGGTAGGTGTCCGAGCCGGTGGCAACGACAAGCGCCATGGCGGTGCCGTTTTGCACGGAGGTGCCGGTAAAGACGATGTTCTTGCAGGCGGAGAGCGGCAGCGCGGAGCCGTCGGCACCCTCGACGACGGTGATGGCAGCTGTCTTCTCGACGGCCTCGCTCTCGCCGGTGAGCGCGGACTCGATCACAAACAGATCGCGCGCGGTGATGATGCGGGCATCGGCCGGCACCATATCGCCGGCAGAGAGACGGATCACATCGCCGGGGACGAGCTCGTCGAAGGGGATCTCGACGCGCTCGCCGTCGCGCAGGGCGGTGCAAGTGTTGGAGACCAGGTCCTTGAGGGCCTCTGCCGCATTGCCGCTGCGGGCTTCCTGGATAAACTTCATGCCGCCCGATACCAGCAGCATGATGCCGATGACGATGACCGTGGAGGGGTCGCGCTGCGGCTCGGGCACGGCGAGCACGTCGATGTAGAGCGAGACCAGCGCGAGCGCGGCGAGGATGCCGGCGAAGGGATCGATGAAGGCGTCGGCGATGCGGTGGGCGAGCGTCTTGGTCGGTGCCTCGATGGTGTTGGGGCCGGAGGCGTCCAGGCGCTCGGTTGCCTGCTCGGCGGTGAGGCCGTTTGCCGTGGCGTCGAGCAGTACGAGGGCGTCCTCGGCACTATGGGTGGCGGCGAATATGGTGTTCTTGGACAGGCCGGTGTGAGCGGCAGGGCGCGCCGTGCGGCGGCGCTTGGAGATAGCTTCGAGTACCGTGGCGGTTTTGAGCATCAGCATAGGGTCCTCCTTGT
>USLO01000245.1 GCA_900555515.1 uncultured Collinsella sp. | reverse complement strand
CATTCCGAGATGCTTTGCAACAATAACGGGAGCACCAATCGTTAACCCAACTAACGCAAGGTTCAAAATAGCCGCAATCAAAAACACAACGAGCAATGATGAGTTTTGAGACAGGTACCGAATCGACTCCCGAAAATCGTTTCGGTATGTCGAGCAAGTCGTACTGTCCCCTGTCATTCCAGATGAGGCATTTCGCTTGAGTGCGCCCCCGAACAGCAGGGCCGACATCGCAAACGTCAACGCCGCGGTTTCGCATAGAGCGTCGATACCAAAGCACCCATAGACTGCCGTCCCGACTACAGGCCCCAAGATATTGCTCACCATGGTTATCTGCGAGACCAACGCAGTGGCACGCTCAACCTTTTCTGGGCCCGTCATGCGCACCGTCTCAATTTGAAGCATCGGCTTCAGCAGCGATTGGATGCCATATTGGACGCAAAGCATTGCTGCCACGACAACCGCAAGAGGCAGCGAACACTTCATGGGGATAAACAGCAGTGATGCAGCCATCAGAACAATGCCGAGTACCACAAGAACCCCGCGATGTCTTCCCCGATCCGCCAAAATCCCGCCAACCGGAGTCGCGAGCACGCCCGGTATGAACGCTATCGCCGCGACGGCGCCATATAACGTTGACGAGCCGCTGCAATCGAACAAGTAAAGCGGACACGCAAAGCACAGTGCTGACAACATTGAATACGCACACAGCTGTGCAACAAGAAGACCGAAAAGCCTGATAGATCGCACTGTTTTTTGCGTCAACGAGACGCTACTCCCCCGCATTCCAGCCATAAGCCTGCCCCCTATACATACCATTAGTATGTATTTAATGACTTGAAAAGGGCAGCCGTGGCTACCCTTACAAATCAATTACATACCGTCAGTATCTATATTACCACCCAGCACGGTTCCATACGTCCCATATCTGAGCCGTTGTCTGGAGCACTTCATTACCCAAATCGAGCCCCACCGCGGCCGCCATCTGCGCCAAACATTGCGCGCGAGCGAGCATTCGACCCTTGTTCTCAAGCGGACGGAACAGCGGCAGCAGCCAAAGATTCGCTAACAACGATACAGCCTCCGCCGCTTCGCGCGGGCATGCACACGCAATGGAGCCGTCGGCGATGCCCTCCTCGATCACTGGCAGGAGATAGCCATCGGCCGACTCGTCAAACGAACCTTGGTACTGCATCGCCAGCAGCCGCGAGCTTTTTACCGGATCTGACGCAGGATGCATGCGAGCCCATAGCTCGATTTGCGGAACGACGGACTCGGGCGCATACAGCCGCTTGAGCTTTTGGGCTCCCGTCATATTGCCAGCACCGAGTGTCGCGCGGCGGCGCTCAACAATCGGAGCCATTGCCCGATCAAATGCGGCGTTGAAAATCTCTTCTTTGCTCTTAAAGTGATGATAGACAGCACCCTTGGTCATGCCATCGAGGCGGTCGACGATATCTTGAATGCTCGTCCCCTCATAACCCTGTGCGCAGAATAGCTCCAGCGCCGCGTCGAGAATCTTCGCGACTGTCTCCTCGGGATATTTATTACGCCCCATAATCTGTCCATCCGCAACGCAAGTCTTGTGCCTCATTGCAGTATTTTAACGTTGCGGATGGCAGGCGGTCGATTCTACACCGCGGCGGGGCCGTGTTCGCCGGTACGGATGCGGATAACCTCCTCGACCGGCTCGACCCAGATCTTGCCGTCGCCGACGGCTCCGGTGCGAGCGGCGTTGCAGATGATGTCGACAATGCCATCGACGTGCTCATCGGCGCAAATAAGGGTGAACTGTACCTTAGGGATCGTGTTGACAAGTAACTCGTTGCCGCGCACGTATTCCTTCCAGCCATGCTGTGCGCCGCAACCCTGCACCTGGTTGATAGTCATACCGCGAACATCAGCAGCAAACAGCGCGTCTTTAAGAACCTCAAGCTTCTCGGCACGAACGATCGCCGTAATCTTCTTCATAGTGAATTCCTCTCTTCAAAAAAAGAAATGAATTGTCCCTCACATGGCACGGGTTTTCCAGGTGCCACAGACCAACCTTGTAGATCAGATAAGTGCAACTAACAGGTCTTAGCAGGTTTCCCAAGTGCCGCAGATCGGCCTGAAAGAGGAGTGCCGCGTACTTAAGGTACGCAAACGACGATTGAAGGCCGAGGTGCGGTGCTTGGGGAAGCTGCTAATCGAGTCCGGAGAACGAAGGGTAGGCGCTCTCGCCGTGCTGACTCGCGTCCAGGCCCAGCGCCTCGTCGGCCTCGTCCACGCGCAGGCTGCCGTGGAACAGCGCCTTGACCACCGCGGCGATCACCAAGT
>USLO01000244.1 GCA_900555515.1 uncultured Collinsella sp. | reverse complement strand
TATCCTATAGCCCAATGCGTTGACGGAGAGGGTTTTGCCCGCCGCGTCGCCGGCAAGAGAGGGAAGGTCATGGGCTGCAAGCCTTCCTGCGGTGACAAGGGCCAAGCGTTCACTCCCGAGCAGCGACCTCAACGGGCGCGCGGCCAGTGGCAGCAAAGCCTCAGTAGGGAAGCCGTGAGCCTCGCGACAAGAGGCACAGAGTGGGCGCGGCGGGCCAGACATCCGCCGGGTCAAACAAGGTGGTACCGCGGAATTCAACCGTCCTTGGGCAATGCACATGCCCGAGGACGGTTTTTTGTTACCGAACCGGGCCGCGCATCCGCAGCATCGGGCGGCGTCAGCCGCCCCGGAGCGCGGATACGCGAGAGACGAAAGGGAAGACATGAGTCTGATTGATGATCTGGTCAAACTCGAGGAAGAGGCCAAGGAGCTCGTTGCAGGCGCCGACGACGCCGCCAAGCTCGAGGCTGCACGCGTTGAGCTGCTCGGTCGCAAGGGCCGCATCACCGGCCTGATGCGCATGATGGGCAAGCTCGCCCCCGAGGATCGTCCCGTGATGGGCAAGCGCGCCAACGAGATGCGCCAGCTGATCGAGGGCATGCTCGACGAGCGCACCACCGAGATGAAGGCCGCCGCCCTCAAGCACGCACTCGAGCACGATGCCGTCGACATCACGCTGCCGGGCATCCGTCCGCAGATCGGCCACCAGCACCTGATCAAGCAGATCATCGAGGAGGCCGAGGACATCTTCTGCGGCATCGGCTACACCGTCGAGTCCGGCCCCATGGTCGACACCTCCTACTACAACTTCACCGCGCTCAACGCCCCCATGGATCACCCGAGCCGTTCGGCCCGCGATACCTTCTACGTGGTCGACAACAACCCCGGCAGCGTCGCGCACCCCGAGGCTCATGCCCACGGCGAGTCCGACGTGCTGCTGCGCACCCAGACCTCGGGCGTGCAAATCCACACCATGGAGTCGCAAAAGCCGCCCATCTACATGATCTGCCCGGGCACCGTCTATCGTCCCGACACGGCCGACGCCTGCCACCTGCCGCAGTTCAACCAGATCGAGGGCCTGGTCGTCGACGAGGGCATCACCTTTGGCGATCTTAAGGGCACGCTCGACTACTTTGTTAAGTGCATGTTTGGCGAGGACCGCAAGACGCGTTATCGCCCGCATTTCTTCCCCTTCACCGAGCCTTCCTGCGAGGTGGACGTGAGCTGCCACGTGTGCGGCGGCAAGGGCTGCAACTTCTGCAAGCACAGCGGCTGGATCGAGATCCTGGGCTGCGGCATGGTCGACCCCAACGTCCTGATCAACTGCGGCATCGACCCCGAGAAGTACACCGGCTTTGCCTTTGGTATTGGTGCCGAGCGCGTCGCGGCACTGCGCTACGACTTGCCCGACCTCAGAACGCTCATGACTGGCGATATGCGCTTCTTGAATCAGTTCTAGGCTGCGGCTTGCCCAAGCACGGCACCTCGGCGCTCATTCGTCGCTTGCGTACCAAAGTACGCGGCGCTCCTCTTTCGGGCCGATCTGCCGCACTTGGACAACCCTCGCTTTGTAAGGAATGTTCACAAAGTTGAAGTTTCCACCTGCATCTCTTCGCAGGCTTTCAGTATGAAAGGAGAGCTAGATGCGTGTTTCTTACGACTGGCTCAAGACCATGATCGATATTCCGGAGGATCCCAAGACCCTTTCGGACGAATATATCCGTACCGGCACCGAGGTCGAGGCGATCGACACCGTGGGCGAGTCCTTCGACCACGTGGTGACCGCCAAGGTGCTCACCAAGACCCCGCACCCCGATAGCGACCACATGTATGTGTGCTCGGTCGACGTGGGCGACAAGAACCTCGACCCCGACGGCAATCCCGCTCCGCTGCAGATCGTCTGCGGCGCGCAGAACTTTGAGGCCGGCGACCACATCGTCACGGCCATGATCGGCGCCGTGCTTCCCGGCGACGTCAAGATCAAGAAGAGCAAGCTTCGCGGCGTCGTGTCCATGGGCATGAACTGCTCCGCGCGCGAGCTCGGCCTGGGTGGCGACCACTCCGGCATTATGATCCTGCCCGAGGATACGCCCTGCGGCATGCCGTTTGCCGAGTACGTGGGCTCGAGCGACACCGTGCTCGACTGCGAGATCACGCCCAACCGCCCCGACTGCCTGTCCATGATCGGCATGGCTCGCGAGACCGGCGCCATCTTCGACCGCGATTTCCACGTTGAGCTGCCCGCCATCAAGGCCGAGACCGGCCGCGCGACCGACGACGAGCTTTCCGTCGAGATTGCCGACGAGGGCCTGTGCGACCGCTACGT
>USLO01000243.1 GCA_900555515.1 uncultured Collinsella sp. | reverse complement strand
GCCAAGTCCAAGGCCAAGCGCTTTGGCGAGGGCTCGGCCAAGCCGATTGTTTCGGCCGCGACCTACGGCGTGGGCGGCAATGCGTTTGCGCAGGCTATCGCCGACCCAGTCTCGACGGTGCACTCCAACAAGCCCGAGCTGCTGGTGGTCGACGGTTACAACGTGATCCACTGCACGCCGCGCTACGAAAAGCTCGTGTACGACCATTCCGACGATCCGTATTCCAGCGACGTCCACGATATGGCGCGCACCGCCCTCATCAACGACGTTGCTGCCTTTGCCCAGGGCCGTTACGAGGCCGTGATCGTGTTTGACGGCGCGGGCAATATCTCCAGTGAACGTCCCAACCTGCCGGCCCGCGGCGTGCGCATCGAGTTCTCGCCGACGGGTGTTTCAGCCGATACCGTGGTGCAAAAGCTCTGCACCGAGGCGCGCGAGGAAGGCCGCGCATGCTCCGTGGTATCGAGCGACGGCACGATCCAGGCCGTCGTCATGGGCAAGGGTGTCACGCGCATCTCGAGCCGTATGCTGGTGGACGAGATCAAACAGATCGACAACGACGTGCACGAGGCCGAGGAGGCCCCGCAGATCAAGATGACCCTGGGCAGCCGTCTAAGCCCCGAGGCCCTGGCCAAGCTCAAAGCTCTGCGCGGGAGGTAGGGGAGTTGGCGGGGCGATGCTGTCTCGCTAACTCCATTCAGCGATGTCGATCATTCTTTCGAGGCGCCATGTTAGCGCCTCTTTTAGATAAGGCAGTCTCGCTGTAAGAGCGTCGTTTTTGGATAGGATTTCGATTGCCTCGTCAACGAAACCCTCGAGTTTGTCGCCGTCAAACCAGCCCATGTCCTCGACGAGCAACATTTGTTTGGCGGGGCTTGAATGAAATTGTGCGCTGGTAAAACTGTGCTCTCCCGCCCTAAGCTCCTCTAGTGATATGTTGCACCAGAGTGATGAGCCCGAATCGAAGATAGGGGCAGGTCTGCAGGCTAGCGTGTTTACGTTTCGCACAAGGCCAAAGTTACGCCAATGACGATCGTAGTTGGCGATGATGTCGTCGCACGCGATCATGCGGTCAAGGGCGTCTTTTATATCCGTCGCTCCAAGCTCCTCGCAGTTTGCTACATACCGTTCGTAATCGGTTAGTCGCTTGTCTGCATTTGCATGCTGGTTTACATAGAACGCAGGGACATACTCTTCTTCATCAGTTAAGAAGACATCGCATATGCTCAGGGCGGAAGTGCCCGTGCCCTCGAGCGAGTAAGGCACATAATCGCAAGCGTTTAGGATGCGACGGTGGAGCGCGGTCGCCACCAGCTCGTTATAAGGTTCCTGGTCCAGGTGCGCTCCTGCCTTATGCAGAATTCGACGTTCGCCCTCGCACGTCCAGTACTTTTGAAGATTGCCGTCCGAGGTGTTATCGGGCTTTGCGGCAGCCGCTTTTCCCTCTGGGGCAAAGGGTGCAATGGACAGCGAGACGTCATCAAAGGCGTTATTGAAGAAGTTGATATCCTCCCAGGTGAGACCGGAACCTTGGGGCCTAATCCAATACTGGTCGGATAAGGAGAGGCCGAGATTTCGCTGGACGAGTTCATCGGGAACATCGACTGCGGCTTCTGCAAGCAGGGAGGCTAGCCCAATGCGTGCGAGCGGGATACCGCGGCCGCGCCACCAGATGCGGAAGGAGTCTAGCGATATGGGGCTATTAGGGCCAAATACTCCAATAGGGGCGTGGGCGTAATCGATGTCGGCACCGATGTGGGTAAAGTCTTTTCGCGATGTACTGTAGACCAGCTGAGCGACTTCGTACGTGCGGTTCATGAGGGTGAACGCGATCTCGCTCTTACCGTAGCCGCGGCGGGGACGTCCCCCCGTTTTGGTCACGGAGCGGAGTCGCGTGTCGACGCTGTCTTTGTCGATGAGCCATACACCAGAAGCCTTGCGGGCCTCAAGTGCTTCGTTTTTTATGAGCTCCTGCACCCTGCGCGGAGTGATGCCGAGCAGTTCGGCTGCTTCCTTGGTAGTAAGCATCGCGAAACCCTTCGTCAGAACGAATAGTTTTATATATAGCAATTGTAATTAAAACTATTCGTTCTGACGAATGGTTTTGAGATTGAGGGCGAACCGACAGAAATGAACGGGCCTGGTACCTGTTGTTGCTGGATTTTGCATATTTGTATAACGCCGTGTGGTCTGTTGCGCCCCGTCCGTAATTCCTTTATTCTTAACAGGCTTCGCGCGAAAGCGCCAAGTGTGCCAGTGTGGCGCAACGGTAGCGCAACTGATTTGTAATCAGTGGGTTGCAGGTTCGATTCCTGTCACTGGCTCCATGAGAGTTTCGGGCTCTGT
>USLO01000242.1 GCA_900555515.1 uncultured Collinsella sp. | reverse complement strand
GCGCGGCGGGCAACTTGGCCATGTGGCAGAACGTTTGCAGGTCGGGCGCCATAACATTCTGGTAGTCGAGGTGGCCGTTGGCATCCTGTTCGGCAAGCTCCAATTGGCGCACAAAATCCAGCGCCGCTGCTAACACAAAGCTCGGTGTAGGCGCATTGACGTCCTGAGTGGTCGCCACAAGCCTGCCCGCCGCCTGCGTGACAAGCCAAGCGACCTCGCGCTGGCAGCGCACGGCCTTGCGCGTAACCGGCTTGATGGACGAAGAAGAAACGCTCCCCTTAGGCGGATTCGAAACAGCCATAAGACCCTCCCATGAACGACCCGGTCCAACAAGCCCGGATGAAACACGTGCTACATCAGTATACAGGGAAGTGGGGCAGCGGGGTACAAACGCGCCAGCGGCAAACCGAGAGCATCAACGATGTGCCGATCGCGGAATGAGATCTCGTAATAATTGACTCTCGGCCATATTATTGAGTGGCATGACTCGCGTTCGTATGGTTGTAGGTGCTGGCGATGAACGACATTGACCTTGCTCTTCCGTTGATGGATGGACCAAGCTATGACCGCGCCTGCAGTCTCGTGCCTTCCGAATACGTTGAGGCATGGGAGTGGTTTCTGGGTGAGGAACAGCGCGGCGGCGTTTGGACCAGTCTTCCGCACCACACCAAGGAAGATAGCCCTCAGTATCAGTATCGTTTGAGAATTGGCTCGGACTTCTTTCCCGTAACGCGGGATTCAGGGATCTTCTGGCCGGGCCAGGATCGGGTGAAGCAAGATCCCAATAAGATCTTTGCGCTTTCGGTCCATAACTCTAAAAAGAGCTTCTACACCGATGTACCTCCGCTCTATTTGGACGATGGTACGTGGGTCATTAAGTATTCGGTCCAAGCGCCAGGCGCCGTTGGTTCTCGAGACCAGAATTACAACCGTAAAATGCTCAACTGCATGGAATGTGGCGTTCCAGTCGGAGTCATATTTGCAACCGAGGTGGGCTACAAGGTGCTCGGCCTTGCGTTTGTTGAACGGTTCGAGCCCGAAAACGGATGGTTTGTTCTGCACGGTCCTGTTCATAAAGGCGGACCGGACCCCCGTTTTGCGCCCGACATGAGCTATCTGAAGCACATGCCCGTCGATATTGAGTTTGCCGGACAGGGTACGACCGACGACGAAAAGGTCCGCTATGCGTTAAGGCGCGAGCGATTGGGGCAGCAATGGTTCCGCAAGCAGCTCGTTGCCGCCTATGATGGCCGTTGCGCGGTGTCGGACTGCGGCGTCAGCGAAGCTCTGGAGGCTGCACATATCGAGAATTACTCGGGACCCAAATCGCAGGTTGCCAGCAACGGCATTCTGCTTCGGCGCGACTTACATGCTTTATTCGATGCTCATCTGATTTCGTTTGAGCCTGTTTGCGGCGAATATCGGCTGTGCGGATCGTACCTGCTGGATAAGACCGGCTACGCTTCCTTTGCGGGTGCGACGCTAAGGCAGCCGAATGAGCGTCAGTGGCGACCCAATACGGTGTTTCTTGAGGCCCATCGCATTGAGTTCGATCGCTCGGAAAAGAAGCGTGAAAAGGCGGGGCTTCTGCCGTATTAGCGTATTTGGCTTTGGCATTCTTTGACGATCGTGTTGTTTGATCGGATCGCGTGGCGATGCAATCTCGCGCATGCCCGCCGGTGCATGCTCTTCCTGTTTTGTATAGCGAGAGGGGAGCGTGTATGAGCTGGCGAGGCGATATTGCGATGGGGAAGTACGGAAAACTGCCGTGTGCCCTTATAGACAACAATATGTTTCCGAGCGTAGAGGTTGATTGCGGGTCGTTTGTCGTCACCTGCCCTTGCTGCGGCTCGCAAATACCGTGTCTCGACATTCGGTTCATCGATGCGCGCGACAGGTTCAGCGACGAAGTGAGAAAACAGACAGGCGTTCATATGCCGGTGTATCCGGAGAAATGCCCCGTTTGTGGCCTCGATATCGTGTACGACGCCGGCGACGAGGGATAGGTGATGCGGAGGAGCTGACTGTGAAGGCCTCTCCGTCCCTACAAATAAATCCCCTCACCGAGCTGCTTGTGGAACTCGGCGTGATGGTCGCGTGCCCAGGTAAAGAGCGCCTGGTCAAAGTCGGTGCGTGTGGCCGGGACGCCAAAGACGCCGGCAACTTCGACGCGCACAAACTCCAGTGCCGGCAACTTGTTGATGGCAGTGAGGGCAAACGGGGACGAGGACTCTTCGAACAGATAGCGGCTGCCTTGCAGCGCGTCGCAACTGCTGCACGTGTTGCCGAGCGACGGGGCTTTGGAGGCTCGCGCGCCTACGGGCTTGTAGCCGCAGCGCTTATGAAGGTAG
>USLO01000241.1 GCA_900555515.1 uncultured Collinsella sp. | reverse complement strand
GAGCGAATGGATAGAAGCAGGCCGCGGCGCGTCTGGGCATCGAGCACCGCGGTGCCGGTCGAGCCCTGATCGAGCAGGACATCGGCATTGCCCGAAATACTGGTGAGCGGCGTGCGCAGGTCGTGCGAGATAGAGCGCAGCAGGTTGGCGCGCAGCTGTTCGTTTTTGGCGAGCACCGCCGCCTCCTCGCGGGCCTCCATGGCGCGAGCGCGATCGAGCGCCAGCTCGCCTTCGCTCACGATGGCATCGGCCAGCATCCGTTCTTCGTGCGTCAACGCATCGGGATCGGCGACGATGGCCAGCACGCCCACCACCGAGGAGGGCTCACCCGCGCGCACCAGGGTGTCACCCGAGCGCACCGTCAGGTAGATGCCGTAGAACGCCGAGCCGCCATAGGTGGCATCGAGCGGCGTTCCCACATAGGCAGACGCCGAGAGCCGCGGCGGCATCTGCGGCGCCAACTGATGCACCGGCGCGGCATCGCCCACGGCCGTATACGTCACGCGCGGCAGCAGGTCATCGTCTTCTACATCATCGCTGTACCACACGACCGGACAGCCCGAAAGACGTGCCAGCTGCGTTGCCATAGCATGGACAATTTGCTGTTGATCGGCACACCGCTGCAGCATACGATTGGTCTCGAGCACCATATGCGTGCGACGGTCGCTGGCGGCAGCCTGTGCCAAGGCGCGGCGCAAGGCCAACGCAATCGAGCTCGACACGAGCGAGACCACAAACATGATGAAGAACATGCCGGGATAGACGTGATCGATAAACGACAGCGAGTAGCGCGGATCGATAAACAAGAAGTTATAAAGCGCCACGGCGGCAGCCGAGCTCAACAAGCAATACAGGCGGCTCCAGGTAAAGAATGCGCACAGCTGCACGGCGAACACATAGACGATCATGATGCTCGGCGCGAGGCCTGGATGGTCGAGCAGTGCGCCCACAATCGTCGCCGCAACCAGCAGCCCCGCCGATACGCAGGCGTCATACAGAGGACTGCGGCGCGTCAGCGTTGTGCGCCGCCACCAAAAGTTATCGGCAATGTCGCCGTCCGCACGGACGTCCATCAGTGCCCCGCCCCTCTCTCAAAAACAAAAACCACCACAAAGGGGACAGGCACCTTTGTGGTGGTTTCCCCTTGTGGTGGTTCCAAGTGTATAGCCTTTGCAGCCTGCGATCGTTAGACAAACAGAACGTGCGCGAGCAGGGCGCAAACGCACGCCGCGACAAACACCGTCACCACGATCGAGATCACGCGATCGGCCATGTCCATGTTGGCTCGGTTCGTAAAGAACTGGTCCTCGGCGGCGTCGATACCCGCCTCGCGGACATCAAGTGTCTTTGCATCCATGTTTACCTCCCCGACTTTAGTTTTGCCCATCGATAATCAACTCCGTGTAGTCTCCGTCGGCTACGGGCGCTCGTTGGGAGCCAGGCGCTGCATTTTGTTCACGGCCTTAAACTTGGTGAACAGCGGCACGTACTCAAAGCTCACGTTGGAGTTCTCCAGGCCATACCAACGCGCGGGCGTACCGGCGGCGCGGCGGATGATGTACTTGAGCGTGATGGCCGTACGCTCGCTCGGCTCCACGTCGCTTTCGGGTGCCAGCAGCTTACGGATCATGACGAACTTAAACGTGCCGATGTTGCCCGGATCCTTGTAGACCGAGTAGTCATGCGTCTGCGCCGGCAGCTCACCGGTGGCGGCAAGGTCCTGAACCACCTGGCGCAGGTAGGCATTGACGCGCTGGTTGATCTTGTAGCCCAGGTACAGATGCACACGGAACACGTAGTCGGTGCCGAACGTCTCGACCGAATAGGCAAAGGTATGCGGCTCGTCCATGGTCTCGACATTCACGAACCACCAGGCGCGAGCGCGCTTGGGATGCTTGTCCAAGATCGAGTAGACGATATCACGGTCGATGTAATCGGTATGGGTGTCCTTGGTCAGGTACACGATGTTGTCGCTCAGGCGCTCGTAGCGATCGTCATCGCGCAGGCGCTTGAGCTGCGGCAGGTAGCTGCGCAGCGGCAGCAGCGTAAACTGGCGCTGCTCGACCGCCGTGCCGTTGTACCAGCACACCATGATGCCCATGATGAGCATGGCCATCAGAATGGTGAAATAGCCACCGTGGAAGAACTTGGTGAGCGAGCTCACAAAGAAGAAACCCTCGAGCATAAGGAAGAAGGCCGCGAAGATCCACGGAGCAACCTTGAGCTTGCGTTCCTCGTGCAGGTAGAAGAAGAGCAGCAGCGTGGTACACATCATAGTCAGCGTAATGGCAAGACCATAGGCGGCTTCCATATGCGCCGAGTTCTGGAACAGCAGCACCACGATGACGCAGCCGACAAGCATGACGTTGTTGAC
>USLO01000240.1 GCA_900555515.1 uncultured Collinsella sp. | reverse complement strand
GTCCAGCAGATGATCATGTACTGGGGCGTTATCCCGCACCAGGCCGAGATTACCCAGGGCACCGTCAACGGCACGATTGTCAAGGCGATCGAGACCGCTAAGGAACTCGGCTACGTCAAGACCGGCGATCTGACCGTCGCCACCGCCGGCGATCCCCGCATGAGCGTCCAGCTCGAGGACAAGGTCTCCTCGACCAATGTCGCTTACGTCGCTCAGGTGCGCTAAATCGCACTTGCAAGCAGACTTGCATTGCAAAGGGCCCGGAAGGCTTCGCCTTCCGGGCCCTTTTTCTGTGCGCCGATGTCTACTGTATGGCATGACACGCAACCAACTGCTTATGGCATGCTATGAGATGTGCAGCTCGTTTGCCGTGTTTACGCCATGCGACGGAAGCTGTTGATCAATTGGGGTGAGCTATTCACTGCCAAACCGGCCGGCTAGCAGCTAGCGATCAGAGGGACTGCGGGGACGTCCGAAGCGGCAACGCGAGCCGCAAAGCCCGCCTCGGTCAGCTCGATGACCTCGGTAAACGTTGCGTCGAAGAATTCCTCGGTCAGCAGGCGGTATGGCGGATGGTCGGGCTCGCCGGGGTTTTCGCGCACGATCTCGTGTATAACGCCGATGGTCTTGAGCACATACTCCTTATGGATGGGATACTGCCCAAAACGCGTCGCCGCAGTATACAGGCGATCGGTCGCACGCGGGATGGAAACGATGCCCAGCGTCTTGCCAAACCAGTCAAAGTCGCCTTGCTTTTTAATGCGGAACTCCTCGCACGGCTTGCCGCCGTGCACCTCCAGGTACTGATTCACGCGCGTATTCCATACGGTATCGGCCACCAAATGCGACCAGACACCCAGTGTCAAATCGAGCAACGACTGCGCCACGTCCTCGGACGCAAGCGAGAACTCACAGGCGCCGGGACCGGCAACCGGCTCGGCATCCTTGTAGCGCTGGGGATAGTGCACGCGGTTCAGCCGCTCGCGTTCCTCGATAATCGAGGTCGCCGCGGCCGGCGCACCGATGGGCGAACTTTTAAGCAACGGTGCCACATAGGTATCCCAGAACTCATGCTCACGAGGCTTAGGGATGGGCTCAGGCTTGGCAAAGTGCGTAATGCGGTACGGAATGGGATCGGCGATGCCAGGGACCATATAGCCCACGAAGATATCCGGAACCACGCAGCCAAACAAAAAGGCATTGCGGTCGCGCACGCTATTGGCAAGCGCACCGGTGCGCTCCAGCAAACGCTCCGTCTGAGCGATATGAATGTTCCAGCTTGGCATAGCCACCCCCATAAAAACCTGGATAACTATACCATCACGGCAAAGCCGCGCGGGCGGCTACGCACGCTCTACGCAGCAACTAGTCCGTAGCACCGCTTTCGGTTCCATACGACGGCGAAGGTGCCTCGACCACATGGTGATATCGATCGATATAGATTGCACGGGCACCCAGGCGTCGCACCAAATCCTGGTGATGCGTGCTCATCAAGACCGTCTTACCCGCCGCGACGTAGGCCAGCAAGAAGTTGACCACGATGTCGCATGAATCCTCGTCGAGTCCATTGGTAGGCTCGTCGAGGACCAAGATATCCGGGTTCATCGACACCACCGCAGCCAGCGCAACGCGTTTCTTTTGCCCGCCCGAGAGCTGATAGGGAGAGGCATCGGCAAGGTCGACAACCTGAAACAGCCCCATGGCATCGCGCACGCGGCGCTCGAGCTCGTCTGCCGGCAGCCCCATCTGCGCGGGACCAAAAGCAACTTCCTCGCCCACCGTAGCGCAGAACAGCTGAGCATCGGCATTCTGGAACACAAAACCTACGCGCTGATGAAAACGCTGAGCGGCCGCGGAATCCTTTAGAAACGCCGCATCGATCACGTGCCCGTCAAACAGGTATGCCCCTGCGTCCGCGAGCTCAAGGCCGTTGATAAGGCGCATGATCGTCGTCTTGCCACAACCGTTAGGACCAAGCAGAGCAACGAGTTCACCACGATCCACCTGCAGCGAAACGCCGTCGACCACCGTATGACCCGCATAGGAAAACACCACGTCGCGAAACTCGATGAGCGGCGTGGTCTCGGCGCCGGCAGCACCGCTCGCGCACATCGCGCCATTTGTATCGTTTGCCAAAACGTCGCCCTTCCCTATCCACATCGACGGCTCGACCGCCCGCGCTACAGCACCGCGCACAACACGGCGAGCAGAACCACAACGGCTGCGTAAACGGCATCGCGCCAGCCAAACCCGGCGCGCGCGGGAGCCGGATACGCACCGGCAAAGCCGCGGCAAAGCATAGCCTCGTCCATCGCGCGGCTGCATTCCATCGCCTTGATAAAGGTCATGCCCATGATACCCGCGATCGAATCGGTACG
>USLO01000239.1 GCA_900555515.1 uncultured Collinsella sp. | reverse complement strand
GAGCGAATGGATAGAAGCAGGCCGCGGCGCGTCTGGGCATCGAGCACCGCGGTGCCGGTCGAGCCCTGATCGAGCAGCACGTCGGCATTACCCGAAATACTGGTGAGCGGCGTGCGCAGATCGTGCGAGATGGAGCGCAGCAGGTTGGCGCGCAGCTGTTCGTTTTTGGCGAGCACCGCCGCTTCCTCGCGGGCCTCCATGGCGCGGGCGCGGTCGAGCGCCAGCTCGCCTTCGCTCACGATGGCATCGGCAAGTGTCCGCTCCTCATGCGTCAGCACGTTGGGCTCGGCAACGATAGCCAGCACGCCCACCACCGAGGCGGGGTCGCCCGAGCGCGCGAAGCCGTCGCCTGTGCGAACCGTCAGGTAGATGCCATAAAACGCCGAGCCACCATAGGTGGCATCGAGCGGCGTTCCCACATAGGCGGACGCCGAGAGCCGCGGCGGCATCTGCGGCGCCAGCTCGTGCACCGGCGCGGCATCGCCCACGGCTGTGTATGTCGCACGCGGCAGCAGGTCATCGCCCTCGGCGTCGGCGCTGTACCACACGACCGGACAGCCCGAAAGACGCGCCAGCTGCGTGGCCATAGCGTGAACGATCTGATGCTGATCGGCGCAGCGCTGCAACATGCGATTGGTCTCGAGCACCATATGCGTGCGGCGGTCGCTAGCGGCAGCCTGTGCCAAGGCGCGGCGCAGGGCCAACGCAATCGAGCTCGACACAAGCGAGACCACGAACATGATGAAGAACATGCCGGGATAGCCGCGGTCGATAAGCGACAGCGAGTAGCGCGGGTCGACAAACAAGAAGTTGTAGAGCGCCACGGCGGCAGCCGAGCTCAGCAAGCAATACAGGCGACTCCAGGTAAAGAATGCGCACAGCTGAACGGCGAACACATAGACGATCATGATGCTCGGCGCGAGACCCGGATGGTCGAGCAGCGCGCCCACAATCGTCGCCGCGACCAGCAGCCCCACCGATACGCAGGCGTCATACAGAGGAGTGCGGCGCGTCAGCGTTGTGCGCCGCCACCAAAAGCTATCGGCAATATCGCCGTCCGTACGGACGTCCATCAGTGCCCCGCCCCTCTCTCAAAAACAAAAACCACCACAAAGGGGACAGGCACCTTTGTGGTGGTTTCCCCTTGTGGTGGTTCCAAGTGTATAGCCTTTGCAGTCTGCGATCGTTAGACAAACAGCATGTGCGCGAGCAGTGCGCACACGCACGCCGCGACAAGCAGCGTCACCACGATCGAGATCACACGGTCGGCCATGTCCATGTTGGCACGATTCGTAAAGAACCGATCTTCGGCGGCGTCGACGCGCGCCTCACGCACCAGCTCGGCAGCAAGATCGCAACCGTCAAGCACCTTTGCATCCATGGTTTCCTCCCAGGACTCAATCTCCGTCATTACAAGCCCGCCCGTTCGCAGACAAACCTCGAGCGTCGACTACGGCCGCTCGTTGGGAGCCAGGCGCTGCATCTTGTTCACGGCCTTGAACTTGGTGAACAGCGGCACGTACTCAAAGCTCACGTTGGAGTTCTCCAGGCCGTACCAACGCGCGGGTGTGCCGGCGGCGCGGCGGATGATGTACTTGAGCGTGATGGCCGTGCGCTCGCTGGGCTCCACATCGCTTTCGGGCGCCAGAAGCTTACGGATCAGGACGAACTTGAACGTACCGATGTTGCCCGGATCCTTGTAGACCGAGTAGTCATGCGTCTGCGGCGGCAGCTCGCCGGTGGCAGCCAGGTCCTGAACAACCTGACGCAGGTAGGCATTGACGCGCTGGTTGATCTTGTAGCCCAGGTACAGATGCACGCGGAACACGTAGTCGGTGCCGAACGTCTCGACCGAATAGGCAAAGGTGTGCGGTTCGTCCATGGTCTCGACATTCACAAACCACCAGGCGCGGGCGCGCTTGGGATGCTTGTCCAAGATCGAATAGACGATATCGCGGTCGATGTAGTCGGTATGGGTGTCCTTGGTCAGGTACACGACGTTGTCGCTCATGCGCTCGTAACGGTCGTCGTCGCGCAGGCGCTTGAGCTGCGGCAGGTAGCTACGCAGCGGCAGCAGCGTAAACTGGCGCTGCTCGACCGCCGTGCCGTTGTACCAGCACACCATAATGCCCATGATGAGTGCAGCCATGAGGATGGTGAAGTAGCCGCCGTGGAAGAACTTGGTGAGCGAGCTCACAAAGAAGAAGCCTTCGAGCAAAAGGAAGAAGGCCGCGAAGATCCACGGAGCAACCTTGAGCTTGCGCTCCTCGTGCAGGTAGAAGAAGAGCAGCAGCGTGGTGCACATCATAGTCAGCGTAATGGCAAGGCCGTAGGCGGCTTCCATATGCGCCGAGTTCTGGAACAGCAGCACCACGATGACGCAGCCGACAAGCATGACGTTGTTGAC
>USLO01000238.1 GCA_900555515.1 uncultured Collinsella sp. | reverse complement strand
TTGCGCTCGTCGAGGGCCTTGAGGGTAGCGGCGGGATCGGCAACCTTCTGCAGGAACATCATGGCTGCGATGGCGTACGGCTTGTAGCTGGCCTCCTTGTACATGCCCACGCGGTGCATGTCGAAGACGTCGGCGTTGACCTCGCCGTGCTCGCAGGAGACACCGGAGATGTCGGCGGGCAGCGGGTGCATAAAGATGGTGTCCTGGCCGTTGGCGGTCTTCTCCATGAGCTCGGTCGTGGAGCACCAATCCTGATGGGTGGCGTTCTGGGCGAGCAGCTCCTTCTCGAGCGCAGCGATGCCGGCGTCGTCGCCCTCGGCGTACAGGTTGGTACGCTTCTCCATGGCGGCAAACGGAGCCCAGCTCTTGGGGATCACGATGTCGGCGCCCTCGAAAGCCTCGGCCATGGTGTTGACCTGTTTAAAGGTGGTGCCGGACTCGGCGGCATAGCCCTTGGCGCGCTCGACGACCTCGGGCATGAGGTCGTAGCCCTCGGGGTGGGCCAGGGTGACGTCCATGCCAAAGCGGGGCAGCAGGCTGATCAGCGACTGCGGGCAGGACAGCGGCTTGCCGTAAGAGGGCGAGTAGGCCCAGGTGACGGCAACCTTCTTGCCCTTGAGGTTCTCGAGGCCGCCAAACTCGTTGATGAGGTAGAGCATGTCGGCAGAGGACTGCGTGGGGTGGTCGGAATCGGACTGCAGGGAGATGAGTGTGGGACGGTGATCCAGAACGCCGTCCTCGTAGGCCTGCTGGACAGACTCGGAGACCTCGGCCATGTAGGCATCGCCCTTGCCGATGTACATGTCATCGCGGATGCCGATGACGTCGGCCATGAAGGAGATCATGGTAGCGGTCTCGCGGACGGTCTCGCCGTGAGCGATCTGGGACTTCTTCTCGTCCAGGTCCTGCAGCTCGAGGCCGAGCAGGTTGGCGGCCTTAGAGAAGGAGAAGCGCGTACGGGTGGAGTTGTCACGGAACAGGGAGACGGCCAGGCCCGAGTCGAAGATCTTGGACGAAACGTTGTTCTCACGCAGCTCGCGCAGTGCGTCGGCAACGATGTAGAGAGCCTTGAGCTCATCGGTGGTCTTGTCCCAGGTGTGCAGGAAGTCGCTGCCGTACATACCCTTAAAATCGAGGCCGTTCAGCTGCTCGACGAGCTCGGTAAACTTAGCGTCCATGGAAATGTCCTTTCTAAAGATGAAACGATCGCAATGAGTAGATGTGCTCCGGCATGCGCGTGTGGCTAGAACATGCAGAGCACCATGACGAGGACCCGCCACCGTTGAGGAAGCATGGGAGATAACGACCGCGGGCCCCAAGTCAACAGGAGGCGCCGGGGGCATAAACTGCCCCCGGCTCAACAAGATCGAGGAATGGGACTAGTCGATCTTGTTGTTGGTCAGACCGGCGCGGAACACGGTGGCATCGCCATCGGCCTGGCTCGGATCGTAGAGGTTCAGGGCAGCCACATACATTGCGGCAGCGGTGACCAGGTCATCCTTGTAGGTGACCTCGTTGGGAGCGTGAGCCTGAGACTCGGCACCCGGGCCAAAGCCCACGCAGGGGATGCCGTAGCGGCCCTGGATGGAGACGCAGTTCGTGGAGAAGGTCCACTTGTCGCACAGCGGACGACCGGTGCGCTTGTCCATGCTGGGCTCACAGCCGATGCGCTCGTCACCAAACATGGCCTTGTGGGCGTCGACGAGGGCCTTGACGTGCGGAGCGGCCTCCTTGTTGATCCACGTGGGGAAGTAAGCCTCGGTCTCGTAGACCTCGCCGGTCCAGGACGGACGGTCGTACATGTACATGGAGACCTTCACGTCGTCGCCGTACTTCTTGGCGGCCGGCAGGTTGCGGATCTCGTCCAGGCAGGACTCCCAGGTCTCGCCGGCGGTCATGCGACGGTCGATGGAGATGGCGCAGGAGTCAGCGACAGCGCAGCGGCTGGGGCTGGTGTAGAAGATCTGGCTGACGGTGCAGGTGCCGCGGCCCAGGAAGCGGGCATCCTCGAAGTGCTCGGGATTGTACTTGGGGTCGAGCATCTTGACGAGACCCTTGATGTCGGTCGACTCGTCGCAGCCGTTGTTGTTGAGGGCGCGGACGTCGGCGATGATGTCGGCCATCTTGTAGATGGCGTTGTCGCCGCGGTCGGGAGCGGAGCCGTGGCAGGAGGTACCGTGAACGTCGACGCGGATCTCCATACGGCCGCGGTGACCGCGATAGATGCCGCCGTCGGTGGGCTCGGTGGAAATGACGAACTCGGGCTTAATGCCGTCCTTGTTGTAGATGTACTGCCAGCACATGCCGTCGCAGTCCTCTTCCTGGACGGTGCCGACGACCATGATCTTGTAGCCCTCGGGGATGAGGCCCATGTCCTTCATCATCTTGGCAGCGTAGGTAGCAGAAGCCATGCC
>USLO01000237.1 GCA_900555515.1 uncultured Collinsella sp. | reverse complement strand
TGGGCTACACCACCTGGGGCCCGATCGACCTGGTGTCTGCCGGCACGGGCGAGATGTCCAAGCGCTACGGCTTTATCTATGTGGATCGCGACGACGCCGGCAACGGCACCCTCAAGCGCTCCAAGAAGAAGAGCTTCGACTGGTACAAGCACGTCATTGAGACGAATGGTGAGGACCTGTCCTAAGGAAGCTGAGACACTCGACTTCAGAGTTTCCTGACCAAGGCGCCCGGCGAGTATGTGCTCGCCGGGCGCCTTGCCGTCTGCGGATTTTGGGACATGCGGCCCGCTTTTTCGGCCCATCTGTCGGTACACTAAAGGGACTATGGGTACCCGCGAGCGACATATCGGCCACGCGGCCGCCCGGACCGCGCCGGTTGCGGATCCCAGGGGTGGCAGACTCTTCGCCATGCCGCGATTCCTTGTTGGCATAACACATCAGGTGTACCGTCATCGCGTCTTTGCTATCGCCGGCGCCATCACCGCGCTGTTCCTCATGCTTTTGGCGGTCTTGCCGGCGCTGTTCGCCTTCGACCCCAAACTTTCTAACGCCGTGCCCGACTATAGCAAGGTGTCCGAAGAGGTCGTGGATGCGCTCGCCCATTCGAGCTCTCTCCCGCTGCTTGTCGCCGCAATTGTATTTTCGATCTGGGGCGTATCGGTCTATCTGCGCTGTTTGGACTATGTGTTGCGTCGCCGCCTTGTTGCCGTCGCCACCATCTGCGCCCTGTGGATGATCGAAGTCATTCTCAAGTACAAGTCGTTCACGCCGTTCTATGCCACCGTGCTGTGGTACCTGTACTACGTGCCCATGACGCTCATTCCGCTGCTCTACCAGCTCTGCGGCCTGCGCCTTGCGGGCCTGGAACAACACCGCCTGGGTCGCCGCTACTGCGCTGTGGATTGCGGCCATCCTGCTTATCGGATTTGTGCTCACCAACGATTTTCATCAGCAGGTCTTCCGCTTTGACCGTACAAGTGACACCTAGAGTAACGATTACACGTACGGCTGGGGTTATTTTGTCGTTCTCGTGTGGACGGTCTTCGACTTCGTGGCCTTTTTTATCCTGGTTGGTCGGTCCTCGTCCTTTCGCATCCAGCGTTTCTCGGGCACGGCGGCGCTCGTACTGCTGGGTGGCGCATTCTTTGCCATCTCGTATGCGTTGCGCGTGCCCTGGGCATGGAGGCTCAACTTTTCGCTCGTCTATTGCGTCCTGTGCGTGGTGGCGATGGAAATCTGTCTCGATTGCGGTGTCATTCCGTCGTATCACGATATCGCCGGCATCTTCGACACCTTGCCGCTTGACCTCAAAGTTCTAACGCGCGACCTGCAGGAAGTCTATGCCACGCCAGTGTCAAAGCCAATGCCGGTAGGCGTGCGCGAGGAGTTGCGGACCCAGGAGCACGGCCGCGCCCATGCCTTTGCCGTGGCGTCCGATCCCAATGTGATGTACCGTGCCTTTCCACTGCTGGGCGGATCGGCCCTGCTTGCCCAAGACGTGTCGGAGCTCAACGAGCTTAACCGTGAGCTGGCACATCGTCGCATGGAGCTGCAGCGTCAAAACGAGCTGCTCGCCGCCGACTACGACCTTAAGACGCATTTGGCAGATCAAGAGGCCGAGACCTTGCTGGTCCAAGACGTGGACCAAGCGCTTGCCCGCGCGCTCGAAGGGATGTACGATCTGCTGAGCTCGCTGCCGCCGTTGACCGACGAAGCGTCTTCGCACGAGCGTTACCGCATGCTGCAGCGCGCCAAGATGCTCGTCGCCTATTGCAAGCGCAAGGGGTCGCTCACGTTGGCGCAGCATGGGGAGAGCGGTTTTGATCGCGACCGCATTCAGCTCATTGCCAACGAGCTCGCGAGCGACCTGCGCACCATCGATATCGATTGCGCCTCGATTATCGCCATACGGCGCCCGATGCACGCCAGTACGGTAAGCGCCCTGTACGACTGCGTGTATGACTTTGCGTTTTTTGCCTACACCACCGACCATCCGGCGCTTATGTATCACTTGGGCGACCATGACCGATGCAGTGTCGAGCTGCGCGCCACGCTTTTTTCCAACGATGATGCAGATCTTTCGCAGACGCCCGCTGCGCAAGAGCTCGAAAGCGCTTTGCAAGGGCGCAACGTGGCATATCGCCTTGAGGGCGAGCCCGGCCAGCTGCGCATGATCGTCTTGATGCCGAGGGCAGGTGAGTGACGATGCAGATTTCGCTCATCCTTCCCCAAATCGTTGCGCTCGATGTTGTCTTTGCCCTGGCTGCGTGTCTGCAGACGATCCACGTCCCGCTCATCGCATCGCGCCGCTCGTCCTATAACCGTAAGGTGATTTGCGCCTACGAGGCGAGCCTTGTGCTTCACCTGATGATTTCGGCGCTCATCTTATTCGCGTCGTCTGGCTCGTATCTGGTGGCGCCGCTTGACGTTTGCGC
>USLO01000236.1 GCA_900555515.1 uncultured Collinsella sp. | reverse complement strand
GCGGTGGGTTCCAAATGCTACCAGAGTAGCACCCTGTCGATGCAGGTAAGCACGTGAATACTGTTACATTTTTATGACTTGGCAGACGGCGGTAATGGAGCCGCGGGCGCGCGGTTATGAGCGCATTCGTTAACGATGGCGAAACGCTAACAGTCCCCCTCCCCGCAGGTCATCGAGCGTGCTAACACTTCAAGACATCGCGAACGGCGTTTGCTGCCGTAACGGGGCGATCGCGCAGACCGTTATGCGCGCCCGGAATCGTCACAAGGGGGCAATCGAGATATTCGGCAGCCGCTCGCGTACCGGCCTCGCGGGGCGTTCCGACCGAAAGCTCGCCGAGAAGCACAGCGGCAACGGACTTCGATGCGCAGACACTATCCCAGTTGGGAACGTAAGTCATATTTGTTCCATATTCGTTCGCCATAAAGCAACGACCATTGCGCAGGGCATGTTTGACTTCCGCTTCGGTCGTCCCAGGAGCCTCGGGGTCCAAGTCGCCGAGGGCTCCCAAGAAAAGCCGGAGCGCCCTTGAAACCTTTCCAGCCGCAATCATATCGAGCAAAACCGGAGCTGCGCCCATGCCGACGCCTTCGGCCGACACGGCCGGCTCATGCAGAAGCGCACGGGCGACGAGATGGGGTTCGGTGCAAAGAAGCTCAAGCGCCACCAACGTACCGGCGCTGTGCGCAAGCACATTTGTCGGAGCGCCAACGTGTTCGATCACGGCTCGCAGGTCGGCGGCCTGAGCGGGAAGATCATAGCTGCCGTCTGCCGCATCGCTGCTGCCACCGCAGCCGCGGCGGTCGTAGGCAATTACGCGGTAGTTGCGGCTGAGCTCACAAGCGATGCCGTCGAAAAATGTGCCGTCGACACAAGCGCCGTGCACGCACACCACGGCAGGAGTATCAGGCGACACATCCGGGCCGGCATATTCGCGACAGGCAATCGTGGTGCCCGCATTCTCGACTGTAAAATCCATGTTGTGCCCCCGCCATCAATGCCCATCCAGTTGCACGTCAGTACGGTTGGATGGACCCGCATTGCCTTACGCCTTGTTAACAGATTAACTGTACCCGACCCGAGCCTTTTCATGGCACGGCATAATGAGCGACGTTAAAAAACGAAACTTGTAAAGCAAGAGCCCGCACCTTGCTTTGGAGCCGATGCTATGCTTAGGCACAATTGTCTTGAGGAGCATATGCCTATGTCTACGTTTTTGAATGCCAGCCCCATCTTTGGGCCCGTTCGCAGCCGTCGCCTTGGTCTCTCGCTCGGCGTCAACATGATGCCGGCCAGCGGCAAAATCTGCACGTTCGACTGCATTTACTGCGAAAACGGCCTCAACGCCGAGCGCCCCTGCCACGATTCGTATAACACGGCCGCCGTGGTACTCGACGCGCTCGAGGCCAAGCTGCGCGAGATGGCAGCTGAGGGCGGGCTCCCCGATGTAATCACGTTTGCCGGCAACGGCGAACCCACCGCCGCATCGGAGTTTCCGCAGGCCATCGCTGGTGCCGTCGCGCTTCGCGACCAGCTGGCCCCAAACACCAAGATCGCTGTACTCTCCAACGGCACGCGCGCCGACCGCCCCGAGGTGCACGACGCGCTCATGATGGTCGACGACAACATCCTCAAGCTCGATACCGTCGACCCGGCGTTTATCCAGCTGCTCGACCAGCCTGTTGGCCCCTACGAGGTCGAGCACCAAATCGAGACGTTCGCAAGCTTTGACGGTCACGTTATTATCCAGACGATCTTTTTGACCGGTGAGTATCAGGGCAAGCCCATCGACAACACCGGCGAGGAATACGTTGCCCCCTGGCTCGCGGCGCTTGAGCGCATTCGCCCACAAGAAGCAACCATCTACACGGTAGCGCGCGAGACACCGGTCGCCGGCCTTGCCAAAGCAGCGCCCGAGGCGCTCGACACGATCGCTGCACGCGTGCGCGCCCTCGGCATCCCCTGCCAGGTGAGCTACTAGCAAAACCACGCAGCAGCTAGTGCCCGCCATCCCGCCCCATCAGTTGCGGTGATATAGTTCCTATTTGTGCTGTTAAACCGCTTAAATCGGAACTATATCACCGCAACTTTTATGGACGCGTGGGTGGGCTATACTAGCTGCGAATGAAAGGAAGTTAGCCATGTTTGACAATGGACCCGTGCCTGGCCGCAACGACGCTTGCTGGTGCGGCAGCGGCAAAAAATATAAGAAATGTCATAACGCCTTCGACGAGCGCCTCGAGCGCCTGTGGGAAGAGGGCTGGGAGGTTCTGCCTCGCACGCTCTACAAGACGCCCGCCGATATCGAGGGCATCAAGCGCTCGGCCGCCATCAACGTGGGCGTGCTCGACTACGTAGGCGAGCACATCGCCGCGGGCATGACCACCAACCAGATCGACCAGATGATCTACGACTACACCGTCGAGCACGGTGGCACGCCGGCCGACCTCAA
>USLO01000235.1 GCA_900555515.1 uncultured Collinsella sp. | reverse complement strand
CTTTGTCACATTTTTTGTATGAGGGGAGGTGTTGATATGGATGAGAACAAGATGGGATGGCGCGAGTATGCGCGCTACGCCGAGATGTCGGTCGAGGAGTTGGCGCGCGATTGCGAGGTGCAGGTGTTTCGCGCGACAGGTCCGGGCGGACAGGGCGTGAACACGACGGACTCGGCGGTACGCATGAAACATATCCCTTCGGGGATTACCGTGACAGCGCGCGAGAGCCGTAGTCAGTTCCAGAATCGTGCGAGCTGTTTGCGTAAGCTGAGGGCAGAGCTTGAGCGTCGTGGCCGTCCGCCGCGCCGTCGCGTCAAGACCAAAGTGCCGCAGCGATCGCGCCAGCACAGGCTCAACGACAAGCACTTCAACGCCATTAAAAAGGCCAACCGACGCAAACCGGGCAACGACGAATGATCTCCTCATAAGTTGCGGTGAAATAGGGACTGTTTTGCGGCTTTAGATGCATAAACAGTCCCTATTTCACCGCAACTTAGGTGGGGTTAGCGGGTGGGATGCCAGACGTGGAGGACGCCGGCAAGGATGTCGACCTCGATGCGCGAGGCGACAACGGGCTCGCCGTCGGCCTGGATGGGGTAGTCGGGCTCCTCAAAAGTGAGCTCGGCATGGCGGCAGCGGCGCATACGAACCGGCGGCAACTTGGTATGGTGACCGTCCTTGGCCGAAAGGAACATAGGCAGGGCAACCGCGCGAGGGACGGGGCCACAGGCGTAGCAGACGTCGAGTGCACCGTCACAGGGGTCGGCATCGGGGCAGATGCGATAGCCCGAGCCATAGGTAGGACCCAGCTGAATTGCCATGATGATCGCCCGCACGCGCTCGGCGGGCGCGCCATCAAAGCTGATGGTCATGGGGTAGTTGCGATAGCGCAGGCCAAACTGCTCAAGTCCCGATAGGGTGTAGAGCGGAGCGCCGGCGAGGCCCGTCTTTTTGCGCAGCTCGGTGGTGCCCAGGCCGATGGCGGCATCGATGCCGACCGAGAGCGTCTGGTCGTAGTACTCAACGGTAGCCTCGCCGCTGCCGCTCGCAGGGCTCCACGAGCGAATGCGCCCGATGTCCTGACGCTGCAGCTCGCAGGTGAGCAGCGCGCCAAAATCCTTACCGGAGAAATCGTCGATGCCGAGCGTTTGGGCAAAATCGTTGCCAGAGCCCACGGGTAGGATGGCAAGAGCGGGGCGGGTGTCCTCCTCTTGCGTCATAAGCCCGTTGACGACCTCGTGAATCACGCCGTCGCCGCCAAGGGCGATAACGGTGCGATAGCCCTGGGCCTGTGCGGCCAGCTCCTTGGCGTGTCCCATGCGCTCGGTTAGCACCAAGTCAAACTGGGATGTGCGTGCAGTCATGTCCAAAAAGCGTTGCAGGCGCTCGGCAACTTCGTGCGCCGCACCCGACTGGGCGGCTGGGTTGGCGATGATGAGCGTGCGGCCAAAATCAGTTGCGTGCATGGGGCGACTCCCGGCGTATGACGTGACGGTGCGGTCGCGCTCAGGTCGAATTGCCCCCGATTGTGGCTGCACGTCGAATACTTACGTCTACTCTATCAGGTCGTTGTGGCGCTCGATAGCATCCGCTACCGTACCGCCCTCATCCACAATAAGCGAACGGCGCTTGGGCGAGATGATGCGCTGGGCGGGGTACACGCCGCGGTGTCCGGCAGTTAGGTAGCTGATAAAGGCCACGATGACAAAGAACCCGGCTGCCGTGCCGTGGAACAGGTCGATGGCCATCATGCAGGTGGTGATGGGCACGTTGAGGCCGGCACAGAACACGCCGAGCATGCCGAGAGCCGCCAGAAAACTGGGGTCGATTCCGACGAGGCAACCGATCCAGCCGCCGAGCGCCGCACCGATGCCAAACAGGGGCGTGACCTCGCCGCCTTGGAAGCCCGCACCCAGGGTAAGCGCTGTGACGACCAACTTGATGGCTGCGTCTGCCAGGGTGGTGTTGCCGGCAAATCCGGCGCCGGAAAGCCACGTGGAAAGGCCGGCGTAGTCCCAGGCGTCGAGAAGGGCATAGGCGGCCAAAACCACGAGTGCGCCTATGAGTGCGCGAACGAGGTAATTGGTGATAAAGCGACCGTACAGGCTCTTGACGGTTCGAACTGACCAGGCAAAGAGGCGTGCCGTCAGACCGAAGATAATGGCGCTGATAACAACGATGACAACCGTCCGTGGTGTCATGTTGGGAACGCTGGCGATGACATTCGCTTCGTACTCGGTACCCAGGGCGAGTGATGTAAAGTAGCCGGTAAACGAGGCGACCAGGCAGTAGATGCCCGCGGTGTAGTCGATCTTGCCGATAAAGCACATCTCCATGCCAAAGAAAGCTCCGGCAAGGGGCGAACCGAATACGGCGCCAAAGGCCGACGAGATGCCGGCGAGCATGAGGTCGTGGTGGTCATGCTTTTTGAGGTGGGCGAGGCTCGAGATGTT
>USLO01000234.1 GCA_900555515.1 uncultured Collinsella sp. | reverse complement strand
CGCTCCCTTCGCCGGGATCTGCTTGCCATCCAATACAGCACGATTGAAGCGTGCCATCAAAACATTCACGCAAAACAATTCGCTCACGCGGCCAAAGGCAGTAAACAGGCGGCGAACGGCACCGTTGCAACAGGTCAACCCTGCAACGCATACAAGAGCTGCCCAAAAGCTTGCCCAAGACGGACCCCCTCTACGGAAGTTCGCGACCACAGAACATAGAGTTAAACCGTTTCAATTAAAACTTCCGGACTTCTCGCTACGAAAACTGAGCCGTTCGCCGAATATTCCGTGCATTTCGCGGTATTATAGGGGCTGCATGTCATGTCCCTTTCAAAGGGTCGCCCGGCAATCGCCAGCCACGGCCCCCAGACGGGACGCCAACACGATAGAGAGGAGAGGCATGCAGTACTCACAGGAAGTGGAGAACATGTGCCCCGTTGCCAAGGGTGCATACCACGGCCCCGCACCCATCCCCGAGGAGGGCAAGTGGGTCCAGGCTAAGGAGATTTCCGACATCTCCGGTCTTACGCACGGTGTGGGTTGGTGCGCACCTCAGCAGGGCGCCTGCAAGCTCACGCTGAACGTCAAGGACGGCATCATCGAGGAGGCCCTCGTTGAGACCATCGGCTGCTCGGGCATGACCCACTCTGCCGCCATGGCTTCCGAGATCCTTCCCGGTAAGACCATCCTCGAGGCCCTCAACACCGACCTCGTCTGCGACGCCATCAACGTTGCTATGCGCGAGATCTTCCTGCAGATCGTTTACGGCCGCAGCCAGACCGCGTTCTCCGAGGGCGGCCTGCCCGTGGGCGCCTCCCTCGACGACCTCGGCAAGGGCCTTCGCTCTCAGGTCGGCACCATGTTCGGCACCAAGGCCAAGGGCGCTCGTTACCTCGAGCTCGCTCAGGGCTACGTCACCCGCATGGCTCTCAACGACAAGAACGAGATCATCGCATTCGAGTTCCTGAACCTCGGCAAGTTCACCGACGCCGTCAAGGCCGGCAAGACCCCCGAGGAGGCCATCGCTGGCGCTATGGGCCACTATGGTCAGTGGGAGAACGCTGCCAAGTACATCGACCCGCGCACCGACGAGGAGACTCACTCCGTCGCCAGCGTGTTCCCGGTTCACGAGTAGAAAGGGAGGGAAATAACTATGACTGTTACGTTCGAAGGTTACGAGCGCCGCGCTGACAAGATCAACAAGTGCCTCGCCGACAACGGCATCGCCTCCCTCGAGGAAGCTCTGCAGATCTGCACCGACAAGGGCTTCAACCCGCGTGAGATCGTCAACAACACCCAGTCCATCGCCTTCCAGAACGCCGAGTGGGCCTACACCCTCGGTTGCGCTCTCGCTGTCAAGCGTGGCGCCAAGTCCGCTTCTGAGGCTGCCGCCATCATCGGCGAGGGCATCCAGGCCTTCACCGTTCCCGGCTCCGTCGCCGAGGACCGCAAGGTCGGTCTGGGCCACGGCAACCTGGGCGCTATGCTGCTCTCCGACGACACCGAGTGCTTCGCCTTCCTGGCCGGTCACGAGTCCTTCGCTGCCGCTGAGGGTGCTATCGGCCTGGCTCTGAACGCCAACAAGGCTCGCAAGAAGCCGCTGCGCGTCATCCTCAACGGTCTGGGCAAGGACGCTGCTCAGATCATCGCCCGCATCAACGGCTTCACCTACGTGAAGACCCAGTTCGACTACTTCACGGGCGAGCTCAAGGTCGTCGAGACCATCCCCTACTCCGATGGTCCCCGCGCCGCCGTCAACTGCTACGGCGCCGACGACGTCCGCGAGGGCGTTGCCATCATGTGGCACGAGAACGTCGACATCTCGATCACCGGTAACTCCACCAACCCCACGCGCTTCCAGCACCCCGTCGCTGGCACCTACAAGAAGGAGCGCCTCGAGGCTGGCAAGAAGTACTTCTCCGTCGCTTCTGGTGGCGGCACTGGCCGTACCCTGCACCCGGACAACATGGGCGCCGGCCCTGCCTCTTACGGCATGACCGACACCATGGGCCGCATGCACTCCGACGCCCAGTTCGCCGGTTCTTCCTCCGTGCCTGCGCACGTTGACATGATGGGTCTCATCGGCATGGGCAACAACCCCATGGTCGGTGCCACCGTCGCCTGCGCTGTCGCCGTCGAGGAGGCCCTCAAGGCCTAATCGCGCCCGCGCGATGCTCATATAGTTGAGCTTTGGAGCCGCTACCCACCCGGGTAGCGGCTCTTTTTGTTTGCGCTGTCGCAGGGTAGCTAATGCCGATATATCAGTTGGGGCGAAATACAAGATGTGATGAGATGGAGCGTCAGAGCGTCCATGACGCCCACCTGCCATATTTGCCCTTTACCGATTTGACGGGTCTTTGCGGCCCCATTGCCGATCACCCGTGCGACAATGCGCCGGACGAGAAAGGAATCCGATGGAATCGACTGATGTACTGGTAATTGGATCTGGCATTGCGGGCCTTTGCGCCGCCATCGAAGC
>USLO01000233.1 GCA_900555515.1 uncultured Collinsella sp. | reverse complement strand
CTTCACCTGATGATTTCGGCGCTCATCTTATTCGCGTCGTCTGGCTCGTATCTGGTGGCGCCGCTTGACGTTTGCGCCAGGGCAATGGGCGGAGTGCTGTGGCTCAATGCCGCAATCTTTGCCTATGGCGTGGTGCTTATGGTGCACTATCGTCGCCCCATCATGCTGGCCGAGCTGCTGCTTGTTGTCGCCGTTACACCGCCGGTGGTTTTTGCCATGGGCTCGGTGTGGGCCGTTGTCCTTATCGCAGAGGGCGCGTTCTTCCTGTTCCGGTCCATCGCGGCGCTTTTGATGGACGTCCGTAACCGCCAGGAGGACATCACCGCGTTCTCGACGATCGAAACCATCAACGTGATTCCTGTGGGCATCCTGTATCTGGACCCGAGGGGCCGTCCGCTGCTCATGAACCGCTGCATGCGAAAAAACCTGGTGGAGCTTCATATGCCTACCGACCTAGGCGATATGAGCGGTACGTGGAACGACCTGCGCAAACTCAGCATGCAAATGCCCGAAAGCAGCAAGAACCGCGTGCGCATTAATCTGGACCGCTTTGGTGAGGCGCGCGTTGTGGTCGAGGTCTCTCCCGCCGAGATTCGCTTGTTTGTGCACGATGACGTTATGGTTTCGGGCCGCCTCTTCGAGCGCATTATCGGCCTGGATGTAACAGAGTACGCACATGCCCATGACCGCCTGGCGCAAGCCAACCACCTGCTTGGGCTTGCGGGCCAAGAGCTCCAAGCCCAGATCGAAGAAGTCAAAAAAGTTGCTGACAATGCGGCCTATCTGCGTATGCGCGCTCGCGTGCACGACGTGATCGGGCAGCGCCTGTCCATTCTTCATCGCTATTTGGAGGAGGGGCGCCTGGACGACGAGTCACTCGAGCAGATCGACCCGCTGCTGCGCTCAATCGCTGCTGATCTGCGCAGCGGGGGCGACACCGAACCGGCAGAGCAACTGGGCGATATCATCCATGCCTTTGGCCTGGTGAGTGTGCAGATCGATGTTGAGGGTGCGCTGCCTGAGGACGCGCGCGTCGCCGCCGCATTTTTGCAGATTATCCGCGAGGCCTCGACCAATGCCACCAAGCATGCGCAAGCGCATCGGGTCCATGTGCGCCTGTGGCAGGAGGGGACGGATGCTGACGCCGTCGCGCGCATGACGATTTCTAACGACGGGTCCCCGGCCCCCGCATCGTATCGCGAGGGAACGGGTATCCCAGGTATGAGGCATGTCGCGCAAGATCTGGGTGGCAGCCTAGAGGTCCATGCTGCCCAGCCCTTTACGCTTGCGGTGTCCATCCCGCTGAGCTCCAACGCCACGGTCCAAAGGAGAAGTTCATGATCCGCGTCCTTATAGTCGAAGACCAGGCCATCCTGCGCGAAAGCCTGGCGCGCTCCGTTGGCGACCAGCCCGATATGACCGTCGTCGCCGCGATCGCCGATGCCTCCGAGGCCTTGGGTGTCGCGCTCAAGGAGCGCCCGGACATGATACTGATGGACGTGTGCACCGAACACGATTCAAACGGCATCGTGGCGGCGGCACGCATCAAGGAGCAGCTGCCCGAGTGTCGCATCATTATCATGACGGGCATGCCCGAGATCACCTTTGTCGATCAGGCCCGCGAGGCCGGCGTCGATAGCTTTGTGTACAAGAACGTCGGTATCGACGAGCTGTTCGCCGTGATGCGCTCCACGCTGGCGGGCTATTGCACGTTTCCCAAGCCGCCCGAGAGCATTTTTTCGGGTACGGCGGCACTCGACGATGTCGAGCTGTCGATTTTGCGCCTTGCCTGCGAGGGCAAGAGCCGTCGCGAGATCGCGGCCGAGCTGTTTATGAGCGAGGGCACCATCAAGCGCCGCATTTCGGAGATTCTGAGCAAGACCGGCTACGACAACATCATGCGCCTGGCCGTGTATGCGGTGACTGAGGGCAGCATCGTTCCCAACATGGAGCGCCCGTAATCGACGCACTCGCCCGTGTTTCGGCGCCGTAAAGATAGGCCGACCGCCGTTTCGCATCTAAAAACTGCGGGCGGTCTGCTTGTATGGGCAGTGCTGTCGGCATAAAGCGGCGGGGCCGCAGGATCAACTCCTGCGGCCCCGCCTGGCAAGTGCGCGGATGTGTCCGCCAATCCGCGGCTGATGTTACGTGTCGCTACGCGATGGTCGCGGTGTAGGAGGCGACGTCCTCATAGGAATCGGTCAGGTAGGCGTCGATGCCGATGGTCGTATTGACGAGGTCGTCAAGGCTGTCAAGCTCGCCGCTCGAGAACGTGAATTCCTCGGTGGCGTTGGTGCCGGGCATCAGGTGAGCCGAGAACCAGGGTTCCTTCATGGTGCCGTTGACGTTGGTCTTGCCAGAAGGAGCGTAGAAGGTCAGGTCCTTGTCGCTCTTGTTGGTGATGTTGACGACAAAGCCGATGTCGCCCCAGTCGTCCTTGAACTTCTCGGTGATGGTGATGGTGCACAGGTCGTCATCGGCGAC
>USLO01000232.1 GCA_900555515.1 uncultured Collinsella sp. | reverse complement strand
GCTGCTACAGCGCCATCGTGCGGGCGCGGTCGATGCGCGCCAGGCAGTCGTCGCGGCCGACGAGCGCCATGGTCTCGCCCAGCGGGGGGCTCACCATGTTGCCGCAGACGGCGACGCGCACGGCCTGGAACACCACGCGCTTCTTGAGGTCCATCTGCTCGGGCAGCGGCTCAAGCGCGGCGTCGATGTTGGCAGCCGTCCACTCGGTAACACCTTCAAGCGCGGCCTTGGCGGCATCCAGAATGGCACCCATGCCTTCCTTGGCCAGGCCCTTGTTGACGGATTTCTCGTCATACTCGAGCGTCTCGGCCGTAGCGAAGATGGGAGCGGCGACGGTCACGGCGTCAGCCGGCATCTTGGTGCGCGGCTTGACGATGGCGGCAAGCGCATCGATCCAATCCTCGCCGTACTCGACATTGCCCTCGATGAGACCCGCTTCGTGCAGCTCGGGGACCATGATCTCGTCGGCAAACTGAGCATCGGACATGCCATTGATGTACTCGGCGTTGACCCAATCGAGCTTCTTGGGGTCGAAGGTCGCCGGGTTCTTGGAGATACGGTCGAGCGAGAACTTGCTGGCCAGGACATCGCGCGGGATGATCGTGGTCTCGCCGTCGAGCGACCAGCCGAGCAGCGCCAGGTAGTTGACGAAGGCGTCGGACAGGTAGCCGGCGTCGCGGTACTCCTCCACCGAGGTGGCGCCGTGGCGCTTGGAGAGCTTCTTGCCGTCGGCACCCAGGATCATGGAGATGTGGGCGAACGTGGGCACGGGCGCGCCGAGGGCCTCGTAGACCATGACCTGACGCGGGGTGTTGGACAGGTGGTCGTCGCCGCGGATGACGTGGGTGATCTTCATCATGGCGTCGTCGACGACAGTCGCGAAGTTGTACGTGGGCGTGCCGTCGGAGCGGAAGATGACAAAGTCGTCGAGCTCCTTGGCGTCGAAGGTCACCTCGCCGTGGACGGCGTCGTGGATGACGACGTCGCCGCGGTCCTCGGGCACCTTGATGCGCAGGACGTAGGACTCGCCGGCCTCGATGCGGCGGCGGGCCTCCTCGGGATCAAGATCGCGGCAACGGCGCTGATAGCCCTGGAAGGGGTCCTTGCGCTCCTGCGCGGCCTTGCGGTCGGCGTCGAGCTGCTCCTTGGTGCAGAAGCAGGGATAGGCCTTGCCCTCGTCCCAAAGCTTCTGGGCGGCCTGCTTGTACAGGTCCAGGCGCTCGGTCTGGGCGTAGGGGCCAAAGTCGCCGCCCACCTCGGGACCCTCGTCCCAGTCCAGGCCCAGCCAACGCATGGCGCGCAGGATAATCTGCGTGTTCTCGTCGGTGGAGCGGGTGGGATCGGTGTCGTCGATGCGCAGGATGAACGTGCCGCCGTTAGCACGGGCGAAAGCCCAGTTATAGATAGCGGTGCGGGCGCCGCCGATGTGCAGCTTGCCCGTCGGTGAGGGTGCAAAGCGGACGCGAACGTCTGATGCCATGGAAATCTCCTCGATTGCAGGATGGATGTCTAACCGCACCAGTATAAAGCATCAAAGCAACCTCCGCACAAAGGGCACCGACCTACTCATTGGGGACAGACTTAAATGACCAGTTGTTGGGCAACCTGTCGGCACTTAGGTAAGGCTGGTCATTTAAGTCTGTCCCCAATGAGTAGGTGCGGAAAGGGTGTGAATGTTTGATTTACGCGCTATGATGTGCCCTTGCATAGAGAGCCTGGCGGAATGGTAACGGTCGCCGGGACACGTTTTTGAAAGGACAATCATGTCAGAAGAACTTCGTTCCATCCCACCCCAGCACGGGTCCTTTGTATTTACGTCGGAGTCGGTGACCGAAGGTCATCCCGATAAGATCGCTGACCAGATCAGCGACGCCGTCCTCGACGCAATCCTCGCCAAAGAAATAGAGCTCCAGGAGCAGGGCTACATCGCCCCCAACGGCGTGCCTGCCAACGTGGAGAACGTCCGCTGCGCCTGCGAGACCCTCGTGACCACCGGCACCGTCATCGTCGCCGGCGAGATTCGCACCCAGGCCTACGTCGACGTACAGGAAATCGCCCGCGGCGTTATCCGCCGCATTGGCTACAACCGTGCAAAGTTCGGTTTTGACTGCGACACCTGCGGCGTCATGAGCCTCATTCACGAGCAGTCGCCCGATATCGCCCAGGGCGTCGACGAGTCCTTCGAGACCCAGACCGGCGCTACCACCGACCCGATCGACCTGATCGGCGCCGGCGACCAGGGCATGATGTTCGGCTATGCCTCCAACGAGACCAAGACCCTCATGCCCATGCCGCACTACCTGGCAAGCCGCCTGGCCGAGCGCCTGGCTGCCGTGCGTCACGACGGTACCCTCGCCTATCTGCGTCCCGACGGCAAGACCCAGGTCACCGTGCGCTACGAAGACGGCAAGCCCGTCGAGGTCACGACCATCGTCATCTCCACGCAGCACGCCGCCGAGATCGAGGACATGGGCAAGATCAAGG
>USLO01000231.1 GCA_900555515.1 uncultured Collinsella sp. | reverse complement strand
TGCATGCCGGTCGATGACGACGGCAAGTTCTACACCGGTGAGGAGTTTGGCACCGGTGGCCCCTTCAGCGGTATGGATACCGCTGAGGCCAACCCGCACATCATCGAGTTCCTGCGCGAGCGCGGAACCCTGGTCCTCGAGAAGAAGATCACGCACAGCTATCCGCACTGCTGGCGCTGCAAGCACCCGGTGCTCTTCCGTGCTACCGACCAGTGGTTTGTCTCGATGGACAAGACTGGTTTGCGCGAGCAGGCTGGCAAGGAGGTTCGCGAGAACGTCAAGTGGTATCCGGCTCACGCCGCCAACCGCATCGGCGCCATGGTTGAGCAGCGTCCCGACTGGTGCATCAGCCGTCAGCGCAACTGGGGCGTGCCTATCCCCAGCTACACCTGTGCCGACTGCGGCGAGAAGGTCATGAACGACGCTACGCTCGACGCCGTCATCAAGCTCTTCCACGAGAAGGGCTCCGACGCCTGGTTCACCGACGCTCCCGAGAGCTACCTGGGCGAGGCCTGCGTCTGCCCCAAGTGCGGCGGCCATCACCTCAAGGCCGATAAGGACATCCTCGACGTGTGGTGGGATTCCGGCGTCTCCTGGAAGGCCGTCTGCGAGTACCGTCCCGAGCTGGAGTATCCGGCGGATGTGTACCTCGAGGGCTCCGACCAGCACCGCGGTTGGTTCCAGAGCTCGCTGCTCACCTCGGTGGGTGCCAACGGCCATGCTCCGTACAAGGCGGTCGTCTCTCAGGGCTTCACGCTCGATGGCCAGGGCCGCAAGATGTCCAAGTCGCTCGGCAACGTCATCGACCCCAACAAGGTCTGCGACGAGATGGGCGCTGACATCATCCGTCTGTGGGTTGCCTCCGTCGACACCAGCTCTGACGTCTCCATCGACCACGAGATCCTTGCTCGTACGTCCGATGCCTACCGTCGTTTCCGCAACACACTGCGCTTCTTGCTCTCCGAGCTCGAGGGTCAGTTTGAGCCCGAGACCGACGGCGTCGCCTTTGTCGACTTGCTGCCGCTCGACAAGCTCATGGTTGCCCGCCTAACCCAGGTTCAGGCCGAAGTCGACGATGCCTACGCCAGCTACGAGTTCCCGCGCGCCTACCGTGCGCTCTACGACTTCGTGGTAACCGAGCTCTCCAACGTGTACCTCGACGCCCTGAAGGACCGTCTGTACTGCGATAAGCCCGGCTCGCTCGAGCGTCGCAGCGCCCAGACCGTGCTGGCCGAGCTCTTCTCGATGCTCATGCGCGACCTGCAGCCGATCCTGTCCTACACGGTCGATGAGGCCATGGCATATGCGCCCGCCGGCTGCGTCGACCACCAGAAGTACGCCGCGCTGCTCGATTGGTACAAGTCGCCCATCACGGTCGACGAGGCCAATGAGTTTGAGGGCGTGCTCGAGGCTTCGCTCGAGCTCCGTAGCTCCGTGACCAAGGCCCTTGAGGATGCCCGTTCTGCCGGCACCTTTACTAAGAGCCAGCAGGTCCGCGTCAAGGCGGTCGTTCCCGCCGAGATGTACGCGCTGCTGACCGGCGACAAGGCCGTCGACCTGGCCGAGTTCTACATCGTCTCCGATGTTGAGCTGACCCAGGGCGAGGAGCTCTCCGTTGCCATCGAGGCTGCCGAGGGCGAGTGCTGCGACCGTTGCTGGAACTACCGCACCACCGTCGGCGAGTACAACGGCCATGCACATATCTGCAAGCGCTGCGCTGACGCTTTGTAGGTTACGGCGTTCGTAGAACGCCGTAACCTACCGACGCTGCAAACGCCCCTAAGCGGCAATCTGACGTTCAATCGTCGGTCGCGTACCAAAGTACGCTTCCCTCCTCTTTCACGTCACCTTGCTCGCTTAGGGACGTTTTCGCTGTTGGCGACGGTAATGCGGCGTTTCTATTGTTTAGTTGTTGGGGACGTTCTTAAACGACTAGTCAAACAAGAACGTTCCCATTGACTACCTGTGTCACATTCAAGCGGCATTCTGTTTTTCGGAATGCCGCTTTCGTTTTTAGCTGGTTATTTCGCTAGCGTTGGTGAATATGCTGCGCGTTTGGCGTTTGTCACTATAAGATGATTACTTGCGTTAAACGGATTTCGAGTTCTTGAGGGTAGGGGATTTCTTTGGGTCGTGCTGGGGATATGACGCCGCCTTTGCGTTGGCGGTTGGGTGTTGCTGGTGGGGTGGCGCTGGTTGTGCTGCTTGTTGACCAGCTGACCAAGCTTGCGGTTCGTGCCGTCGGCGACGCTTTGCATGTGACCGTCATCCCCGGTGTCATCGACTTTATGTTTGTCCGCAATATCGGTGCTGCCTTTAGCATGGGCGAGGGACATGGCATCGCGTTTGTCGTGCTTGCGTTGGCGGTCATTATCGCTATTGCCTTGTACCTCGTTCGTGCACCCCAGCTCGCCCATCTTGAGGTTGTGGGCATGGCGATGGTTGCGGGCGGTGCTATCGGCAACGCTATCGATCGTTTGGCCTTTGGCTTCGTGACCGATTT
>USLO01000230.1 GCA_900555515.1 uncultured Collinsella sp. | reverse complement strand
CGACAGCTCGCGGCGCGTTGAGGACGGCGAGGGTGCTACAGTGAAGCGCAAACAAGAGAAAGGCATCACATGGCATTTGTTTCGCTCGCCATCATCGCGCTCGTGGCCTTTGCAAGCCCCTTCATCGCCTCGGCGATTCCCGGAAAACCCGTTCCCGAGACGGTCTTTTTGCTCGTGCTCGGTGCGGTGCTGGGACCTCATATGCTCGGCGTCATCCATGTAGATGCCGAGGTTTCGCTCGTGTCGGAGCTCGGCCTGGCCTTTTTGTTCCTGCTTGCCGGCTTTGAGATCGACCCTAAGAACATTACGGGTGTGGAGGGGCGCTACGGCTTGGCGACGTGGGCCGTCACGTTTGGTATCGCCTGGCTTGCCGTGCGCTTTACGCCGTGGTTCTCGGTCAGCCATTTCGACGGTATCGCCGTGACGCTCGCCTTGACCTCGACGGCGCTTGGAGCGCTCATGCCCATCTTGCGCGAGCGGTCGCTTGCCGGAACGCGCGTCGGTGATTCGATTCTCGCCTATGGTACGTGGGGCGAGCTCGGCCCCGTGCTCGCCATGTCGGTACTGCTGTCTGCCCGTACGGGCATCGAGACGCTGCTGATCTTGGGCTTATTTGCCGCCGTGTGTGTGCTGCTTGCCGTGGTCCCCGGCCGTTCCAAACGCATCGGCAGCCGGTTTTTCGCCTTTATTCAGGAGCGCGCCGACACCACGTCGCAGACCTTCGTGCGCCTGACGGTGCTTATTTTGGTCACGCTCGTGGCGTTTTCCGCTATTTTTAGCCTCGATATCGTGTTGGGCGCTTTTGCCGCCGGCTTTGTCCTGCGCTACATCATCCCCGAGGGCAACCATACGCTCGAGACCAAGCTCGATGGCCTGGCCTATGGCTTTTTGATTCCGGTGCTCTTTACCGTATCGGGCGCGAAGATCGATCTGACGGCCGTGGCGTCGCGCCCGGGCTTGCTCGTGGGCTTTATCGTGGCGCTGCTGATTATTCGTGCCGTGCCCATTCTTATTTCTATGAGCATTTGTCCTGCGACGCGCGACGTTTCGGCGTATGGTCGCATTACCGTGGCCCTGTACTGCACCACGGCGCTGCCGATTATCGTTGCCGTGACGAGCGTTGCCGTCAACGCGGGCGCGCTGTCGCAAGATATTGCGTCGGTCATGGTTGCCGCCGGCGCCATCACGGTGTTCTTGATGCCGCTGCTCGCACAACTCTTCTACCGCGTGGTCGACGCCGCACCGGTCGCTGCCGTGGCAGAGGTTGCCGAGCATCCATCCGATGCGCTCGACATTCTGCGCGCCCATCACGATTTGGCGAGCCTGCTCGCACGCGAGCACGAGCTGCTGACCTCGCATGGACATGGTCGTGTATTCGAGGGCCTGCCTACGCTCGATACGATTGCCGAGCGTCTTTCCGCCGAGGCAGCGAGCGGCCACATCGATGCCCGCATCGTGGACGCGGCGCACCTGCTTGCCGATAAGACCTATGGAGACGAGGTCGACCCGTCCAAGCTGACTCCGCGTGAGCGTCGCCGCCTGGAGCGCGCCAAGCTCGCCGTGCACGAATACCGCCGCCGCATGCTGGAGCTCTATGCGCGCGATGAAGCCCAGGACGCCGACGGTAAGTAGTAAGGAATACCGGGATACGGGTTCCGTCCAAATAATAGAAGGCGCGCTGCCTGCGGTTGATGCAGACAGCGCGCCTTTTGCGTTGGGCCTCGTTGAGGTTCGAAGTCGTGGCTTGCGACCTTTAGGAGCGGGCGGCTCCGTCGACGGGAAGCACGGCGCCCGTGACATAGGATGACATGTCGCTCGCTAGGAAAACAAAGGCGTTGGCGACATCCTCGGGCTCGCCCATGCGGCCGAGCGGAATAGTGGCGATGATGGGCTTAATAACCTCTTCGGGCAGGTTGGCGACCATGTCGGTCTTAGTCACGCCAGGGGCAACGGCGTTGACGCGGATGCCCGTGGGGGCGAGCTCGCGCGAGAGCGACTGGACCATGCCGTTGACGGCAAACTTGGACGTGGGGTAACCGACGCCGGAGGGCTGGCCGTACTTGGCGACCATCGAGCTCGTGGTAGTGATGGTGCCGCCGTGGCCGGCCTCGGTCATGATCTTGGCGGCAGCCTGGTGACCATTAAAGACGGCGACGACATTGAGATCCATGACCTTTGCAAACTCCTCGGCCGTGTAATCCAAAAGGGGCGAGCGCTGGGAGATGCCGGCGTTGTTGACGACCGTATCGAGACCGCCCATGTCGGCTGCGGCCTGCGTAAAGGCCTCGGTCACGGCCTCGAGTGAGGTGAGGTCGCAGGAACGGCCCCAGACCTTGGCGTCGGGATAGGCGGCTGTCAGCTTCTCAACGGCCGCGTCGGCAGTCTCCTGGCGCGAGCCAAAGACGGTGACGGCAGCGCCCTCCTCGATAAAACGGCAGGCGATCGCATAGCCGATACCGCGCGTGCCTCCGGTGATGATTGCTTTCTTGCCCTCGAGCAACATGGTGCTTCCTCTCATCGC
>USLO01000229.1 GCA_900555515.1 uncultured Collinsella sp. | reverse complement strand
GAGCAGGGCGATACGGTCGACGTGTTCGACATTAAGCTCGAGGCCAAGCAGACCGAGCCGCCCGCGCGCTACAGCCAGGGTAAACTCGTGCAGGAGATGGAGAAGCGCGGCTTGGGCACCAAGTCCACGCGCGCGAGCATCATCGAGCGCCTGTACGCCGTGCGCTACCTCAAAAACGATCCCGTGGAGCCGAGTCAGCTGGGCATCGCCATCATCGATGCGCTGACGCAGTTTGCCCCGCGCATCACGAGCCCCGATATGACCAGCGAGCTCGACGGCGACATGACCCGCGTCGAGCGCGGCGAGGACACCGAAGAGCATGTCGTGACGCACTCGCGCGCACTGCTGGCCGGCGTGCTCGACGAGCTGCTCAAGCATACGCAGGAGCTGGGCGACGCTATCAGCGACGCCGTCACGGCCGATGCACGCGTGGGCGCCTGTCCCAAGTGCGGCAAGGACCTGGTTATGAAGACGAGCGCCAAGACCCGCGGCAGCTTTATCGGCTGCATGGGATGGCCCGACTGCGACGTGACCTATCCGGTGCCGAGTGGCGTCAAGGTGAGCCCGCTCGAGGGCGAGGCCGCCGTGTGTCCCGAGTGCGGTGCGCCGCGCATTAAGTGTCAGCCGTTCCGCCAGAAGGCCTTCGAGATTTGCGTGAACCCCACATGCCCCACCAACTACGAGCCCGACCTTAAGGTGGGCGAGTGCAAGGTGTGCGCCGAGGCCGGACGCCATGGCGACCTGATCGCGCACAAGAGCGAGAAGAGCGGCAAGCGTTTTATCCGCTGCACCAACTATGACGATTGCGGCGTGAGCTATCCTCTACCGGCGCGCGGTAAGCTCGAGGCGACGGGTGAGACCTGCCCCGAGTGCGGCGCCCCCATCGTGGTGGTCAACACGGCGCGCGGCCCGTGGCGTATCTGCGTCAACATGGACTGTCCGACCAAGGAGAAGAAGCCGGCCCGCGGCCGCAAGACCACAACCAAGGCGAGCACGGCAAAGAAGACCGCGGCGACAAAGAAGACCACGGCTAAGAAAGCAACTGCCGCCAAGAAGACGACCGCAAAAAAGACGACCACCAAGAAGGCCGCCGACAAGTAACCGAGCACATATAGACGCGGCGGGGCCGGGCGCGCAAATGCAAATGCGCGCCCGGCCCCACTTCTAAGTTGCGGTGAAATAGGGACTGTTTTTGCTGGCAAAAGGCCTAATTAATCCCTATTTCACCGCAAGATTTGATCAGTTGTTGGGATTACTTCACCTCGACAGGCTTGGCGCCGGGATAGCGCTCCTCAAAGTCTAGGCGGTACTTATTGTCGTTGGTGCCCGTCACGTTGTCGCGTGACAGCGGCGCCACGATCTCATTCTTGTGGTCCGCAGGCTTGGCGTATTTCAGGCTGATCTCCCAGGCATCACAGATTGCGTCAATGCGGTGATCCAGGTCGTCGTACAGGGCGATGATGTCCTTCCAGGAGCTGTAGTTCTTGGAGCTCGTCGGGACGTCTAAGTCCTCGACGATGTCGTAATACTGCTCGATGGTGTCCTCCGTGCGCTCGGCGACGTCGGTGAGATTTTGACGGGTGGTGCGATCTTCTTCCAGATAGCTGCCATTGAAGGCCTGCGCGCAGGCGCGGACCTGGCTGTCGAGGTCTTCGAGCAAGTCGTAGTATTCGCTCAGTCGGCGGTAGAGGTTCTGCTCGGAGAGCGTTGCTTCGCCGCCATCCTCGTCGTCATCGTCATCATCGTACAGGCTGTTGGGATCGCCGAGAGGCTTTAGGTCATCGTCGTCGACGTCATGGTGCAGCTTAGCTACCTCGGCAGTCGTCTGCGTGGCGGCGTTGTCGAAAGGCTTGATCACAAAGAAAACGACCAGGGCGATGATGATCGCCACCAGCACAACAATAACGGCGATAAGCGGCCCGGTGCCGCTCTTTTTGGGAGCGGGGGTCTGTGGCGAAGCGGGCGTGTATGCGGGAGCCGGCTCCTGTTGGGGCGAGCCGCTCGCGACGGGTATGCGCTGCGTGGTCTCGACGGCCGCAGGGCTTGCGGCGGGGTCGTGGCGATAGACGAGGGGGTCGTCCGCCTTGGCTTGCGGCGTATCAAGGGAGCCGGTCTGCTCAAAAGCGGGCTGGCTATCGCTCGCGGTTGTTTGCTCAACGGGTGCACCGCACGAGGTGCAGAACTTGGCATTATCTGCAAGAAGCTTGCCGCACGAGGCGCAATACCGAGACATTGCCACTCCTTTCGCCACATTTCAATGCAATACGACGATTATACCCAGCACCCCAAATTCCCCTTCATAAGTTGCGGTGAAATAGGGACTGTTTGGCGGTCTCAGAGCTTCAATCAGTCCCTATTTCACCGCAACTTCGGGGATGCCTCGATGGCTAGGTTGGATTTGGGACGCGCCGAGCACTGGGGTATCATGGCTTGGTTGATATATCTGCATTTACGCGCCTTGTAGGAAGGGGCTGCGCCCATGGCTTTTGAGCCCGCTCAACATAGCTTTATCACGCTCGAGGGCGTCGA
>USLO01000228.1 GCA_900555515.1 uncultured Collinsella sp. | reverse complement strand
ATCATGGGATAGATCATGATGTCGCCCGGGATACGCGGTACCTTGAATTTCTTTTGCTCGTTGGCGGTCGCTTCCTGTGCCATGAAACCCCCATTTCCGCTGACGCAGAACAAAAGCCCACGTCACGCTTTGCTACAGTAAAGTTTGACCATGGTACCAGAAGAAGCAGACCGGCTCGGTGAGAAATTCGATTCGTTGGGCCGGGACGCCAAACGCGCCCCGCTCTTATATGAAGCTCAAAACGGTATAGAACACGATGCCCGAGACGCAGCACCACAGCATCGACTTTGTCTTGATTGCCACCGCCACGACACCGGCAGCCGCAATCCAGGGAATCAAGGCAGGCCAGAGTCCCGCGTCGAACGCGCCGGGGTTCACCAAGTCGTTGGCGACCAGCGCGGCAAAGGCAGCGGGCGGGATATAGCCCAGGGCCTCGGTAATGCGGGGCGACAGGGTCCGCCCGCGCAAGGCGAACGCCGGCGAGATGCGAAAGAACGCGATAGCAGCCCACGACGACAGCCACAGAACCAAGAACTCGTTAACGGGCATCGCGGGCACCTCTTCCGTCAAATACAGCATCGCACGCCAGCGCAATGGCAATGCCGACCACGACGCTTGCCGGCACGGCAATATTCGCGAGGCCCAAGAACTTGCATACGGCGACGGACACCGCGCCCGAAACCGCCGCGACAACGTTACCGCGCGACAGCCGCTGCGAAAAGAGCAGGCAGATAAAGAGCGAGGTGCAGACAAAAGCTGCAATGGCGGTGGGGACATCGACAACGGCGCCGACGATGGCGCCCGTCGTACACGAAACGCCCCATGTTGCGATGAGGATCACGTTGAGCACAAAGGACTCGCGCGGGCCCCAATCCTCCCCCTCAACCAGCCTGGCAAGCGAGATGCCATATGCCTCCTCGGTGAGCGTCGCGGCAACAGCCAACGTCTGACGCTTCGAAGCGTCCCTCAGATGCGGCGCGATCGATGCAGAGTAAAGAGCAAAGCGCGAGGAGATTGCGGCTACACTTGCGACAATCGATGCCGCAGGCACACCTGCCAGCCACAGGTTGCAGACCATAAACTGGCCGCTACCCGTCACAAACGTGCTGCTCAGAGCAAAAACCATCCAGGGCTCCATTCCCGTCTGCGCCATAATCATTCCGCACGGCGCACCTATCGCAACATAGGTAAGCATCGCCGGCCAGACGGTTTTAACGATTTTGAGCACCATAGCGTTCCTCGTCCCGACAAGATTTCCGAGCCGCATTCAACGACGCGGCAGAATCATCGCCCGGTGGCAACCGAGTTCACCTACAATTGCCACCGGATCGAAAGACACAGCTTTTTAGGAAGTCATTATGACAGCTATCGATCGGGACCGGGCGACCGCGGCCTTCAAACGCTATACCGATGCTTACGATGCCGCCAATCCACGTATCGCGCTCAAAATCGAGCATACGTACCACGTTGCCGAGGCATGCGATGCCGTGGCGCGCGAGCAGGGCTGGTCGACAGAGGATATTGACCTGGCCTGGCTTTGCGGCCTGTTACACGATATGGGACGCTTTGAACAGTTGCGGCGCTGGGACACCTTTAAGGACGCCGAGAGTATGAGCCACGCAGCGTTGGGCGTCGGGGTCCTCTTTGGCGAGAACTCCGACGACGCGCCTGCCACAACAAGCATCCGAGATTTTATCGAGACTGACGAGCACGACGAGCTCATCCGCGCAAGCATTGCCTATCACAGCGACTTTCGCCTGCCGGCACAACTTGACGAGCGCACGCGGCGCTTCTGCGATATCGTGCGCGATGGCGACAAGATCGACATTATGCGCACCATCGCCGACAGCACCGTCGACACTATCCTCAAGGTTAATGAGGACACATTTCTCGCCAGCCGGTTCTCGACACCGGCTCTCGCTGCCTTTGACGAGCGCCGCTGCGTCGCACGCGATGAACGCAACGAGCCCGCAGACTACCTGGTGGGACTCATCTGCTTTATGTTTGAGCTCGTCTATCCAGCGAGCCGCGCGCTGGCGCGCGAGCAGGGCGATATCTACCGCCTGCTCGATGCACCCTTTGGCATTGCGCGCCCCTTTACCGATCCCGCCACGCAAGCGACCTGGGAGCGCCTAAAGGACGAGATGCGCGACTGGCTGGCGCGCGCCTAGCGCTCAAGCTGGGCCAGCAGCTCCTCGACGACCTCGACGGCATCGCCGACAACCTTGTACTGGGCAGCACCAAAGATGGGGGCATCCGGGTCCTCGTTGATGGCGATAATGCACTCCGCCCCACCGATGCCGGCAAGATGCTGGATGGCGCCCGAAACACCGATACTCACGAGAAGCTTGGGCGAAACCGATACGCCCGTCTGACCAATCTGATGGCGATACTCCAACCAGCCGGCCTCCACGACAGGCCGCGTGCAGCCAAGCTCGGCTCCCAGGGCCTCGGCGAGCCTTCGCATCAGCGGCAGGTTTTTCTTGGAACCAATGCCGCGACCCACCACGACCAGGCGCTCGGCATCGGCAATTGATGCCTGCTG
>USLO01000227.1 GCA_900555515.1 uncultured Collinsella sp. | reverse complement strand
CGGATTACGTCCGACTGGCGAACGTCGCGATCGGACATAGTCTGTCGCAGGCGATCGCTAAACGTCTCTTGGGCCACTAGAACCTCCTTGCTGGAAAAGTTCAATTTATAGAACACGAATTGAACCAAAGTTCAATTTAGGCAGCAGTATAACGCCGTGCCTCATTCGAAAGTTCAATTTCATAAGAAAATGTACCAGACTCCGAGATTTGCCCAAAGCGAACAATGACGTGTACACGTTTAGAGGTATTCAAGGAATCGAGCAGCGGCAAGCGAAACGTCAGCCGTGCGATATATTGCATTGATCTGCCGATGAGGACGTCCCTCGAGCGGGCGCACGGCGACATCGAACTGGCAGCGGCGCAAGATGAGCGCCGGAAGAATGCTCACGCCCAGGCCGTCCTCGACCATAGCCATAATCGCATAGTCATCCCAGGTCGACAGTTTTGAGCGCACTGTCAGCCCCGCGCGGCGAAACAGCGGCGTAATCTCGTCGTCGCTACCCCGTTCCAGCAGAATAAACTGCTCGTTTGCCAAATCGGCAAGGGAAACGACCTCCGCGGTGGCAAGCGAGGAGTCCGCTGGCACCACGGCCATCAGCTCGTCTTGCACCAACGGCCGCGACGCCATGCCGGCGCCACGTGGCTCGCGCGGAATAAAGCCCAGGTCGCAGCGGCCTTCCGCCACCCATTGCTCAATCTCGGAGTAATCACCCATCAACAGCTCGTAATCGACACCCGGATGATCGGCGCGAAAGCGCGCAATCACCGGCGGCAGCACGTGGGTCGCCACACTCGAAAACGTACCGATGCAGATCTTGCCACGCATGAGCCCACGCATCTCGTCCACGCGTCGCTGTAGGCGGCCAAACTCTTCGCATAACGCCTCGACTGCCGGCATGACCTGCCGCCCGTCGGCAGAAAGCACCACGCCCTCGCGGCTGCGATCAAGCACCTTAAAACCCCAGTCTGCCTCAAGGTCGCCCACCATGCGGCTTACGCCCGACTGCGAATAGCTCAACCGCTCTGCAGCACGCGTAAAGCTGCCGGCACGCACCGTCTCAAGCAGCACTTGCATCTTTTGGATATTGGTCTCCACGGCACGTCCCCACCTTTGCATGAGTTTTTGTCATGTTTGCCATGCATTATATTCGCTTTTCTCCTAAAGCCAGTTCACCCATAGTGAACATGCTCGGATATAGAGGGGATGTCAGCGCATGAACAACGGACTGTTTACGTACTTAGCAGCATTGCTATTGTTTGGCTCCAACGGCATCATCGCCGCTGCCATCGCGCTGCCGAGCTCCGATATCGTGCTACTACGCACGTTTTTGGGCGCACTCTCGCTTGTCACCATCCTCGCCATCACCCAACGCCATAAGCTGCAGGCGCCATCTCGCCCCCGCGAAGCCGCAGCCCTCCTCCTCTCGGGAGCCGCGCTGGGCGCCAGCTGGATTTTTCTGTTCCGCGCCTACCAGACGATCGGCGTCGGCGTATCCTCGCTGCTGTACTACTGCGGCCCCATCATTGTCATGGCACTCTCCCCGCTCATCTTTGGCGAAAAGCTGACCGGCGGCAAAATCGCCGGCTTTGTCGCCGTCGCCTGCGGTGCTTTTCTCATTGCAGCGCAAGGTCTAGGCGGCAATATGCCCATTGCGGGCATCGTCTGTGGAATCGCCTCGGCCTTCTGCTATGCATTGATGGTCATCGCCAGCAAGGGTGCGCCGCACATCGAGGGCCTCGAGAACTCCGCGCTCCAGGTGAGCGCCGCCTTTGTGACCGCACTGGTCCTCACGCTCATCACGCAGGGCGCTCCCTCATTCCTGTCCGCCGGTATCGCCGCCAGTATTGATTGGCGCGCCGTCGCTATGCTCGGCGTCGTCAACACCGGCATTGGTTGCCTGCTCTACTTTAGCGCCGTCGCCAAGCTGCCCGTCCAGACCGTCGCCGTCGTCGGCTACCTCGAGCCGCTTTCGGCGGTCGTGTTCTCGGCCGTCCTTTTGGGCGAAGCCATAACACCGGTCCGTCTGATGGGCGCCGCGCTTATCATCGGCGGCGCGATTTTTTGCGAACTCGCCGGCAAACGCGCAAACGCCAAGGCTGGCATCGCCCAGACAGTACGTGCTTAAAAGCCCCTGCTTTGAAATGCTACCTGCGTAGATAAATAATCCCCAGCTGAGGATTATTGTCTAAAATAACCCGATGTGCCAAACTGCTCTTGTATGTATAAAGACGGCATAAAGTTTTTTGTCCTAGACAGATAACCGGATGTCTAAGGGAGTCCTCGTGGCACACAACAAACTGGAGGCAAACCTCCAAGACCAGCGCGGGCAAGGCGGGCACGGAGCCATCCCCCTCTCCGCTGGCATGCTGCTCGTAACGCTCGGCGTCGTCTATGGCGACATCGGCACGAGCCCCATGTACACCATGAAATCAATCGTCGCCAACAACGGCGGCATCGGTACCGTCAGCGAGGACATGATCCTGGGCGCGCTTTCGCTCGTCATCTGGACCATGACGCTCGTGACCACGGTCAAGTACGTGGTAATCGCCATGAAGGCCGA
>USLO01000226.1 GCA_900555515.1 uncultured Collinsella sp. | reverse complement strand
CCGGTGTGCGAGAACCTCGACTTTGAGGTCTTTACCGACGAGAAGTGGCTCGAGTTTATTCTGGGCCAGCTCATTCAGAACAGCATTAAATATGCGCGTGAGGACGGCGCAAAGATCGTGTTTTCGGGTGCGTTGCTGGACGAGGGCCTGGCGAGCGAGCGCATCGAGCTTACCGTCGCGGACAACGGCTGCGGCGTGAGCGCGGCCGACCTGCCGCGCGTGTTCGAGAAGGGCTTTACCGGCGACAACGGCCGCACCACCAAGCGCGCAACGGGCATCGGTCTCTATCTGGTGGCGCGCCTGTGCTCCAAGATGGGCATCGACGTCACCGCGGCATCCGAGCCCGGCGAAGGCTTCGTCGTAACGTTCGCCTTCTCGACCAACAAATTCCAATACTTCGAGTAACGCACGCGGCAGACGTCCGCCCAAACAAAAACGTGCCGCCCCAAACGGGGCGGCACGCCATCTTTTATCAGCCAACTCGCTGAGGTGCGGTGACGAAGGCGCAAGGCCGGGAGGGGTTATCTAAGCCGACATCCCGCAGCCGCGAAGCGGCGAGGACGTCGGCGTGATAACCCCGCAGGCCTTGCGCCGGCGGGAAGGAACCTACTTCACGACCAAGATGTCGCAGTCCGTGTTGCGCAGCAGGAACGTCGAAATCGAACCCAGCAGCGCATACTTGATCGAGGACAGGCCGCGGGCGCCGCAGAGCACCAGGTCGGGCTTAACCACGTCGAGCATCTCGTCCTTGAGCGTCTCGCGAATGCGGCCGGCGCGAATCATGACCTCGACCTCGGGAATATCGGGATTGGCCTTGGCCTCTTCGAGCTGCTTGGCGATGGAGTTCTTAAATGCCTCCTCTAGGCCGTTGACCAGATCGACCGGATAGGAACCGGCGCTCTCGAGCGCCGTGGAATCGATAACGTGGCCGATGATTAGCTTGGCACCGTTGTTCGCGGCGACCTTGATGGCGCGTGCGAGCACAAAATCCTGCTGCTCAGTACCGTCGAGTGAAACAAATACCTTGGTGTAGCCCTCGTTCATGGTTTCCTCCTTGGTCTATCGCACGGGCGCGGGGCTCGTGCATCGGGCGGGCGCGGGCGCGTTGGCCGCCGGACACTTTATCTTGTTGCAGTTATACCCAAGGATTTCGGTTTGACCGCTCGCAATTCTGTGAACGGACGAGTTTTTTGGTAAGGGTAGGTGCAGACGCGCCCGAACGGTTGATAATGGGACATCGCCCGCACCGTCCGCAGAACAATATCGGCGGGTGTCTAACGAGGGGGTCCTTTTGGATATCATCGAGCTTCTAAAATCTGCTTTCATGGGCCTGGTCGAGGGCATCACCGAATGGCTGCCCGTCTCGTCGACCGGCCACATGATCTTGGTGGACGAGTTCGTCAAGATGAACGTGAGCGAGACGTTCTGGAATATGTTCCTGGTCGTGATTCAGCTCGGCGCCATTCTGGCCGTCTGTGTGCTGTTCTTCCATGAGCTCAATCCGTTCTCGCCCAGCAAGGGCAAGGAGGGCCGTCGCGACACGTGGGTGCTGTGGGGCAAGATCGTGCTCGGCTGCATTCCCGCCGCGGCGATCGGCCTGCCGCTCAACGACTGGATGGAGGAGCATTTCTACAATGCTCCCGTCGTGGCGCTGGCGCTTATTGTGTACGGCGTGCTGTTTATCGTGATCGAGAACTGGCGCGCGAGCAAGCGCGAGGAAATGGCCGTTGCCGGCTCGTTTGGTTCGCGTGCTGTGGTGTCGGGTGGACGTCCTGCCGGTGCGCACTTTGCGGCGCCCGCCGCGGCTACCGCTGAGGATGAGGACGATGACGAGGATCTGGACTTTGGTTCCATCACCACGCTCGAGGATCTAAGCTGGAAGACTGCGCTGGGTATCGGCTGCTTCCAGGTGCTTTCGCTGATTCCGGGCACGTCGCGCTCCGGCTCCACCATCATCGGTGGCTTGCTTTTGGGCTGCACGCGTTCGGTGGCGTCCAAGTTTACGTTCTTTCTGGCCATCCCTGTCATGTTTGGCGCGAGCGCGCTCAAGCTGGTCAAGTATTTCATCAAGGGCGGCACGTTCGGTGCCAACGAGGTCGCTATCTTGGGCGTGGGCTGCGTTGTGGCCTTTGTGGTTTCGCTCATCGCCATCAAGTGGCTCATGGGCTTCGTCCGCCGTCACGACTTCAAGTGCTTCGGTGTTTACCGCATCATCCTGGGCATCGTAGTGCTCGCATACTTCTTCGTTCTGGAGCCGATGCTCGGCCTCTAACTTAGTCGATGCTGCGCGGCGGCCGGGGCGACAACTTGTCATTCAAAGGGGGTGGCATGACCAAAAGGTCTATGCCGCCCTCTTTTGGCGCAATGGGGTCAGGTTACTTTGCACCAGCTTGGTGCAGACTAACCTGACCCCATTGCACCAAATCCGTTGGGGCGGGCCTGACGGTGACGCACGGAGTCGTGGTGTGATTTGCGTCGGTGTCCGCGCGGCTCGGTATACTGGTACGGCTCAAACTATGGCGCTGCCCGCAGGCGCGCCGTCCGTCAGATGAGGAGTCGCCCATGACCCAGCCC
>USLO01000225.1 GCA_900555515.1 uncultured Collinsella sp. | reverse complement strand
CGTCGGTTACGCGGGCGCAACGGTTGGGCCGCTCGCCTTCCACTACGATGCCGCCCGAGGCACAGGCGCGAACGCAGCGACCGCAGCCGATACAGGCTTCGCTATCGATACTCAGTCCGCTCATCTATGCCATCCCCTCGATAATCTTGGCAAGTTTTGCCGCCTGCTCGGACGCCGTTCCTTCAACGGCCTCGCACGTTTGGTCGCGGTCGGGCACAAACGATCGCACGACCTGTGTCGGCGAGCCGGCAAGGCCGCAGCGCGCGGGGTCGGCATGCACGTCGGCAGCGTTGACCACGCGTACATCCGCCTCCTCGGCCGCACGAATACCGGCAATGCTCGGCATGCGCAGTTGGCCAATCTCCTTGGCGGTCGTCATCGCGCACGGCATCTCAAGATAGACCGTCTCCTCGCCGGCATCGCAGCCGTGAACAAGCGCCAGTGAACCACAGGTCGTAAAGCCCGCGCTCTGCACGCAGCTCACGTCGGTCACGCAGGGAATCTCAAAGGCACCGGCAAGCTCGGGACCAATCTGGGCCGTATCGCCGTCCACCGCCATCTTGCCGCAGATGAGCAGGTCGAAATCCTCGTCGAGTGCCTCGATGCCGCACTTGAGGGCATAGGTGGTTGCCAGGGTATCGGCACCTGCAAAGGCGCGGTCGGTCAGCAGCAGTGCGTCATCGGCGCCTCGGGCGATGCAGTCGCGCAATAGCGATTCGGTCGCGGGGATGCCCATCGACACCACCGTTACGCGCACGTCCATGCCAAAGCCGATAAAGTCATCCTTCAGCGCCAGCGCGCATTCCAAAGCGCTCGCATCGAACGGGTTAATGACCGCCTGCTTGCCATCGCGCACGATGGTATTGGTCTTGGGGTCCATCTTGACCTCGGTGCTGCCCGGCACTGCCTTGACGCACACCACCATATGGAAATCGCTCATCTTCACGCGCCCCCTTTCTGGACGAGCTCATCCAAGAGCTTCTCCGAAAACAGGTTACCGCGACCCAGCTGCCCGGCAGGATCGAGCTGGAGCTTGAGCCGCGCCGACTCGACCATGGCCTCGTGACCGTACATCGTCTCCAAGAAGCCCGCCTTGATCTTGCCGACGCCGTGTTCGGCGGAGACGGCGCCACCCATGGCCGTGACCTCGGAAGCCCACTGGGCAAAGAGTTCTCCGCCGCGGCGGTAATCCTGCGCATCGCGCGGCAGAATGTTCACATGCAGATGGTTGTTACCGATGTGCCCCCAGGCGGCAGATTCAAGCCCGCTTTCGGCCAACGTACGGCGATAAAGGGCGATGACATCGGCCAAGCGTGCGTTGGGCACCGACATATCCGAACCCAGTTTGGTGATGGTGGGATCCGTGCGACGACGCTCGTCGATGAGCATGTTGACGCTCTCGGGCACCGCATGGCGGAAGAATCGCTGACACTCGCGATCGACCTCGGTGCGCGCGACCCATGTCGCATCGTCGCTTCCGCCCGCAAGCTCCAGTATCCACCCCAAGTGATACAGCTCCTCAGTCGCCTGGGCTTCGTCGTCGCAGTCGAGCTCCACGTAGACACAGACCTTGGCGTCTTTGTCGAGCGCCGGCAGCGAGGCGAACGCGGTCGACTGCTCACGCTGACGACGCAGGATATCCAGGGCGCCCGCATCGAAATATTCGATGGCAGCCGCGTGGGACAGGACGGGACGCACAGAATCGGTGAAGGACACGGCCTTGTCTTCGCTGTCAAAGAAGCAGCTCACACCCCAAACGACCACAGGCGCCGCCTGCAGGGCAATCTCGAGCTCGGTGATAACGCCGAGTGTGCCACACGCACCGATAAACAGATCGATGGCATCCATATCATCAGCAACGAAATAGCCCGAAGCATTTTTGGTCTTGGGCATGGTGTAGTCGGGAAGGTCGAGCTCGAGCGTGCGGCCCTGTACCGTGACGAGCGAAAGGCGACGACCCTGTGCAAAAACCTCGCCACGGTGAAGCTCGAGCAGGTCGCCATCGGTCAGCGCGACATGAAGGCCCGCGACGTGAGGGCGCATGGGGCCGTAAGCGTAGCTACGGGCGCCGGAGGCGTTACATGCCGCCATGCCGCCCAGACAGGCAGATGCCTCGGTGGGATCGGTAGGAAAGAATTGCTCGGGGGCCTCTTGAAACTCCTCGTAGGCCTTAAGCGATGCCTGGTCCCAACCAGCGGTCGGCAGCACCTTCTTGCTCAGCTGCTTGCGCAGTTCCGAAAGCACAACGCCCGGCTCCACGCGCAGCAAAAATTGGCCTTGTTCATCGCGGCGAAGGCCCAAGTAGCGATTCATACGGGAAGTATTGAGGATATGCCCGCCGTGGGGCACGGCACCGGCGGCAAGGCCGGTTCGGGCGCCCTGAACCGTTACCGGGACACGCTCGGCATGGAGCTTTTCCAAAATGGCACGGACCTCGTTTTCCGTTGTCGGAAACGAGATGCTCGATGCTTCGCCCGATGCGCGAGATTCATCGCGGCCATACTCTTCGAACTCGTCGGTGAAGGGTTTGATGGTTGCAGACACGCGAACTCCCCCTTTAGCTAACTACAGTGTTTGCAGGGAGATGTTACCGCATCGTTT
>USLO01000224.1 GCA_900555515.1 uncultured Collinsella sp. | reverse complement strand
GTGGGGCTGGTGGGGCTCCATCCCCATACCTTGCGCCACTCCTTTGCCACCCACATGCTCGCGGGCGGTGCCGACCTGCGTGTGCTGCAGGAGATTTTGGGACATGCCGATATTTCGACCACGCAGGTCTACACGCATGTCGACCGAACGCAACTGACCGAGGTCTATCTGGCGGCGCATCCGCTAGCACATCGCTAGCACCTCGCTGACCTGCATATTTATAAATATTAAATGGGACGGGCCCCAGATTGCCGAGACGCACTTTTGCGCGCATGGGCAATCTGGGGCCCGTCCCGTTTTTCGCCAGACACCGACGCGGTGGTGGGCCGTGTGTACCGTGGGTGGGGGAGTTTGGGAGCGATGTGAACGGCGTGTAAAGGGACGTAAAAATCGCCTCAAGGTCAACTTGAAGGTTGAAGTTCGCGGGCGTGGTTCTACAGGTGGCATCCCGCCTTTGCTGCAAACACAACATATTGTGTTTTCGAACATATGCTCGGGGGTGTTTTACAACATATTGAGGGTGGAGTGGTGGGGCGGAGTGGGGGAAGGGGTGGGGAAAGGTGTTGAAAAATGGGGCGGTTCCCCATATTATTGATGACGTCGACAGGCGGGGTGGTTCCCCGCGTACGTGCCATCTGAGTAACCGAGGGGAGGGCGCACATGGGAATGACTGGTGCATACGAGCGCAATCTCGATGCAAAAGGTCGTCTGTCCCTGCCTGCACCCCTTCGCGAGGAGCTTGGAGAGCACGTTCGCGTGTTTAAAGCCCTGGATGTCGATGCTCTGTACGTGTTCTCTGCCGAGGCCTTCGATAAGTGGGTCGAAGGACTCTTCGCGGGTCGTGAGGGCCACGAGGGTTTTAACCCGCGTGACATTAATGACCAGAAGCTCATGAGGGCGATCAACAAGCGCACCACGTCGATGGATGTGGACAGTGCGGGTCGTATCGGTCTTTCTGAGTCTCTCCGCAAGCAGGCGAACCTCGACCGCGAGGTCACGGTTGTGGGCAACTACGACCACCTTGAGGTTTGGGACCGCGCTACGGCCGATGAGGACGATGATGACGAGGCCCTGCTGGACCTCTTCTTCTCGTAAGGGCAAGGCACGAGTAACGGATGGAGCGTGGGATCTTGACACAAGAATATCGGCATGAACCTGTCATGCTCGGCGAAGTGCTTGAGTCGCTGCAGCTAAAGAGCGGCTCCGTCGTCTGCGACTGCACCCTTGGCGGTGCCGGCCATTCGGTAAAGATGGCCGCGCAGGTGGGGGAAACCGGCCTTTTGCTCGGCGTCGATCAGGACGACATGGCCCTCGAGGCCGCTGGCGCCCGTCTGGACCGCGAGGTTCCCGGCGTTCCGCACCAGCTGCTGAAGGGCAACTTCGGCGACTTGGACGAGCTGCTTTGCTCGGCCGAGGTGCCTGGGGTCGATGGCTTCCTGTTCGATTTGGGCGTTTCGTCACCGCAACTCGATATCCCTGGCAGGGGCTTTTCGTATAACGAGGACGCCCCATTGGACATGCGGATGGATCCGGGTAACAACACCTTAAACGCAGCTGAGGTCATCAACACCTATAACGAACACGACCTCGCCCGGATTCTACGCGTCTACGGCGAAGAGAAGTTCGCCTCGCAGATCGCGCGCGAGATTGTGCGCCGCCGCGAGCAAGAACCGATCGAAACCACCGGCCAATTTGTCGAGATCATCAAGGCGGGTATCCCGGCTGCCGCTCGTCGGCATGGCGGACACCCGGCCAAGAAAAGTTTCCAGGCCATTCGCATCGAGGTCAATCACGAGCTCGATGTGCTCGAACGAGGGCTTGATGCCGCCACCAGGTGGCTCAACCCGGGCGGACGTATCTGCGTCATCTCGTATCACTCGCTCGAGGACCGTATCGTAAAGAACCACTTTAAGGAGATGAGCCAGGGGTGCACGTGTCCGCCGGAGATTCCGGTGTGCGTGTGCGGCAACGTGCCGATACTCAAGGTCATCACCCGCAAACCCTTGGTTGCCCAGCCTGATGAGGTTGAGCGCAACCCTCGGGCGAGATCAGCCAAAATCCGCGTGGCGCAGCGTCTGTAGGCGCGACCGCGCGATATTGGACCTCCCGCTCGCACCATAAACGAAGCTTAAACACACTACCAACGTACTCGGGATGGGAGGCGGCATATCATGGGCTACAACACTTCAAGCGCAGCACTCGCCTATGATATGAACGCCATGCCCGCCTATCGTGAGACGCCGCAGGCCCCCGTTGCTCCCCGTGAGCAGCGCACGCCGCGCTTTGATGTCTACACGGGCGCGGGCCGTCAGGCAAACCAGGCGGTAAGCCCGGTTTTCATGAGCGTTCTTAAAACGTTTTGCATCATTGCGGCTATCTTCATGACGATCGGCGTCGCCCGCGTGGCGCTCGCCGGCGTTACGGCCCAGGTGCTCAACAGCAACGCCGAACTTACCAACACGCTCGAAAAGGCGACCGATGAGAGCTCCGACCTGGAGGTCATGCATTCGGTCTATGGCGCCGACACGCGCATTCGCGACCTTGCGGGCGCTTATGGCATGGTGGAGCCCAGCGAGAGCGTTACACTTGACTTTTCGCAGGATGCAGCCGCGGGCGC
>USLO01000223.1 GCA_900555515.1 uncultured Collinsella sp. | reverse complement strand
AGACGCATGCCAGACTTGAGCTTGGACAGAATCTCGGAGCGCTCGGCCTTACGGGACTCCTCGAGCACGACGCGACGGGAGAGGACGACGTTGTTGCGGTTGCGGTCCATCTCGATGACGCGAGCCTCGATGCGGGTGCCCATGTAGGAGGTGAGGTCCTTGACACGACGGAGGTCGACGAGGGAAGCGGGCAGGAAGCCACGCAGGCCGATGTCGAGGATCAGGCCGCCCTTGACAACCTCGATAACCTCGCCCTCGACGTTCTCGCCGGAGTTGAACTTCTCCTCGATGCGGTTCCAAGCACGCTCGTACTCGGCACGCTTCTTGGACAGGACCAGACGACCGTCCTTGTCCTCCTTCTGGAGAACCAGAGCCTCGATGGGATCACCGAGTGCAACGATGTCTGCAGGGTTAGCGTCCTTGCGGATGGACAGCTCGCGGACCGGGATAACGCCCTCGGACTTGAATCCGATGTCAACGAGCACCTCGTCATGCTCGATCTTAACGACAGTGCCGTTAACGAGATCGCCCTCATCAAAGTCGGTAATCGTACCGTCGATGAGGTTGTTCATCTCCTCCTCATTGACATCGTCAAGAGAGAAAATGGACGAGTTCTGAATCTCACTCAAAGGTGGACCCCTTTCGAACTACGGGGCCCCGATTGCTAGGACCTACAGAAGGGTGCGACAAGCACACAACGTTTAGGAACACTCGGGAGCCGACAGATACTAATGTGACGCTTATGCAATCACGTTCGTATAGGTTACGGGGAAATGAGTTCGATTTCAAGCGTGAACTGCGATTTTTTACTCGTGTGGAGACTTTTTCGTAATCTTATGAACTCACGTCTCCGCAACTTGACGATAACCAGCCAGGCATTTGGCTTTGGGGTAAAGTATCCGGAGCCAACGACTCTAGATCAAATTTACGAGAAAGGTGCCCGCGTGCTCAAAGCAGTCGTTTTCGATATGGACGAAACGCTTCTTAGCATCAACCTCAACGCGTTCATCCTTCGCTATTTTAAGGATGTCTCGTCGATGCTCGCGGATATCGGTCGCCGCAGCCACGGTGGCACGATGGCACGCCTCGGCACCATCTTGGTCGACCTCAACGCCAATCGCCGAAGCGGCACGGATAATCGCACCAATCTGGAGTTCTACCAAGAAGAGGTTGAGCGCCGGTGCGGCATTTGCCTCTCGGACCCACTTATCTACGAGGCGTTTACCTACTACGACCGCGAAGTTCTTCCGTACAAGAACGACGATGTCATCAACGCCCACGCCATGCCGGGCGCACACGCCGCGCTTCAGGCCGTACAGGACGCAGGACTGCGCTGCGCGCTCTTCACCAACCCCAGCTTTCCGCAGGGGGCCATCGAGTGCCGCATGGGTTGGGGCGATCTGGCCGACGCCCCCTTTGAGCTCGTCACGCACATGGGAAACACAACCCGCTGCAAGCCCGATGCCACCTACTATCTAGAGCAGCTTCAGGTGATGGGGCTCGAGCCGCACGAGGTCCTTATGGTAGGCAACGACCCCAAACGCGACTTCCCCAGCCCCGCCTGTGGCATTCAGACTGCCTATGTGGGCCAAGGCAAGCCCAGCCGAGCCACCTGGCGCGGAACCATGGAAGACTTCGCCCGCGACTTCAACGCCGTAATCGAAGCCTTCTACGAGCACCAAGTAGCCGACGAACTGTCGTAGGCAACAGAACCTCTAGCGCAGTTGCGGTGATATAGTTCCTGTTTGCCCCTCATCCGGGTAATTTTAGGAACTATCTCACCGCAACTTAATATCTAGCAGACTTGAGTTTTGCCAATCATGATGTTGAGGATCTCGACGTCGGTATCTTTCATACCCACACGGCCCACGTAGCCCATGCTGGCGATCGTCTGCTCGACGGTATCCTGAATGAGGCCCTCACCGGCACGGAAGCCGCGGCCTTGCATGGCCATATCGTGACCCAGAATCGCAGCGTCAACGGCTGCCGAAATCTTAGCCGCGCAACTCGCCTTGGCGCCATCGCACACGATGCCGCCAACGTTACCGAGCGTGTTCGAAACCGTCGCGCCAATCTGCTCGCGCGTGCCACCACACAGCCAGGTAATCGCGGCACCGGCACCGCATGCGGCGCAAATAGCGCCACAAAACGCCGAGAGCGCACCAATATAGCTCTTGATATGCACGGCGATAAGATCGGACAGCATCACGGCGCGCACCAGGCGTTCATGGTCGCAGCGCAGGTACTCGGCATACTCCATAACAGGCAGCGCGCAAGTAATGCCCTGATTGCCCGAGCCGCACACAATGGCGACCGGCAGCGCGCAGCCGTTCATGCGGGCATCGGACCCGGCGGCCGCACGGGCACGGGCACGACAGGCGACGTCATCGGCACGTGCGCCCAGCAGTGTGCGGCCCACCTCGGCACCCCAAGCGTGCGCCAGGCCCTCGGCACTGATCGCACCGTTCAGCTCAATCTGACGCTCAACAGCAGCGCGGGCGTCCTCAATGTCACCGTCCTCGATAAAGTCGATGATGGACTCAATCGACATGGGCGTGTCGGCGCTATCTGCCGCACGCTCGGCCACGACGCGCTCGGCGCAGGCGGCACACTCCCCCGCCGACTT
>USLO01000222.1 GCA_900555515.1 uncultured Collinsella sp. | reverse complement strand
ACCAACGCCGTCAACAAGGTTCCCGGCGCCCGCTGCGCCCTGGTTCGCGACATGACCTCTGCCCTGTATGCCCGTCGCGAGCTCAACGCCAACATCGTGGGCTTTGGCGGCAAGATCACCGGCGAGTTCCTGATGGCCGACATCATGCTTGCCTTCCTGGAGGAGCCCTACGAGAAGACCCCCGAGCACGATGCCCTGATCGCCAAGATCGATGCCTGCAATAAGGCCGACGCCGAGGCCCAGGCTGACCCGCACTTCTTTGACGAGTTCCTCGAGAAGTGGGACCGCGGCGAATACCACGACTAAGGGGTTCCGGCGTTCTACCGAACGCCGGACCGGCCGACGCTGCGCGCCGCCCAGGCACCCCATCTCGCCGCTCAAACCGTCGCTCGCGTACATGAAGTACGCGTCGCTCCTCTTTCGCGGCGACCTGGGGCACCTGAGCGCCGCTCACTGACGTTTGAGTGACCTGTGAGATCGCCCCTGTTGTTGCGAAGCGTTCTGGTTCGGTAAGCTGCTCCGATAACACGTTTGCTTGCTTGGCTTGAGTGCTTCGCTCTTGGCGGTACCCGGCATTCTGCAGCTTTTCAATTGACGGCTCGCGTTTCTGTGAGGGGGCGCGGGCCGGTTTTCTATCAGCCCTATTGACTTGGCGGGCTGTCGTAAGAAAGGGAAGGCTCCTATGGAGTTTGTTCTTGATAACGGTTCTATCCGCGTAGCACTGAGCACGGCGGGCGGGTCGTTCACTTCTATTGCGGCCAACGGCCGTGAGTACCTGTGGCAGGGTGACCCGGCGGTCTGGTCGGGCCAGGCACCCATTTGTTTCCCGATCTGCGGCGGCCTTCGTGACGGTCGCGCAATGACCATGGGCGGCCGCGAGGTCAAGCTTGCCCGTCACGGCTTTGCTCGCAAACAGGAGTGGAAGCTCGAGGAGCAGGGCGACAACATGGTCGCGCTGAGCCTAAGCTCTGCCGACCATGCCGAGTTGCTCGAGCAGTACCCGTATCCGTTTAAGATCGTTGCTCGTTACACGATCGATTCGGAAAAGGTGGCGGTGTCGTACGAGGTGACCAATGAGGGCACCGAGGACATGCCGTTCTTTGTGGGCGGTCACCCTGGCTTTAAGTGCCCGCTCGACGAGGGCGAGTCCTATGACGACTACGAGCTCCGTTTTGAGCAGCGTGAGGCCGCCGAGCTCTGTACTGCCGTTCCCTCGACGGGCCTGATTGATGTTGAGCATCGCAGCAAGAACCCGATGGTTGGCCATGACCTGCCGCTGACCCACGAACTCTTTGACTTCGCGGAGACCATCTTTGACGTGCTCGAGAGCCGCGTGGTTACGCTGACCAAGAAGACCGAGGACAAGGGCGTGCGCCTGACGTTCCCCGATATGCCGTACCTGATTGTGTGGAGCAAGCCCGAGGGTGACTTTGTGGCCGTGGAACCGTGGGGCGGCCTGTCCACCTGCTCCGACGAGGACGATATTCTGGAGCACAAGCGCGGCTGCCTGGTGGCCAAGCCGGGGGAGACCGTTACCCGCGGCTTTGAGATCGAGATCCTTTAACGAGCTATCGTATGTTTGGGGCCGCGCGTGTCGTGCCCCGGAAACAGGAGTTCAATATGATTCTGACCGTTACCATGAACCCGTCGATTGATACGCGCTATCAGCTCGACAAGTTGATCATCGACGACGTGAACCGCGTGACGCCCGAAAAGACCGCTGGCGGCAAGGGCCTCAACGTGAGCCGCGTGCTGCTGCAGCTGGGCGACGACGTGCTCGCGACCGGTCTGCTCGGCGGCCACATGGGTGCCTATATGGCCGAGCTCATGGATGCCGATGGCGTCAAGAACGACTTTGTGCCCATCGCCGGTGAGACGCGCATTTGCCTGAATATTCTGCACGAGGGTAATCAGACCGAGCTGCTGGAGAGCGGCCCGCAGATCGCCCCGGCCGAGCTCGAGGCCTTTACGGCCAAGTTTGCCGAGCTTGCAGCGAAGGCGGACGTTGTGACGCTTTCGGGCTCGCTGCCGCGTGGCGTCGATGCCGGCTACTATGCCGAGCTCGTCAAGATCGCCGAGGAGGCGGGCGCCAAGGTGCTGCTCGATACCTCGGGTGCATCGCTGGAGGCCGCGCTGGAGTCCGACGCTAAGCCTGAGCTCGTAAAGCCCAACCTGACCGAGATTAACGGACTGCTGGGTACGTCCTTTACGACCGATGATGTCGATGCCCTGCGCGAGGCGCTTACCGCCGATGACCGTTTTGCCGGTATCCCCTGGGTTGTCGTTTCGATGGGCGCTGCCGGTTCGGTTGGCTTCCATGAGGGTCGCGCGTTCCGCGCCAAGACGCCCGCGATTGCGGCTGTGAACGCAACGGGTTCCGGCGACTCGACCATCGCCGGCTTTGCACATGCCATTGCTGCTGGCGCCGACGACGTCACGGTGCTCAAGACCGCCAATACCTGCGGCAAGCTCAACGCCATGGATCCCAAGACCGGCCACCTGGTCATGGACCGCTGGGACGAGATCTACAACAACGTTGAAGTAACGGAGCTGTAGGGTTACGCGGTTTTACCAAACCGCGCAACGGCTCGACGCTGCGCGGGCCGCATTTGGACAATCTGACGTTCAACTTCAAGGGCGCGACCAGAAGGTCAGCGCCCTTTCGT
>USLO01000221.1 GCA_900555515.1 uncultured Collinsella sp. | reverse complement strand
AGCGTTTCTGACGCACGGACGCATGCGAGCGTCTAGCATATCCATTCAAAACGGATTCACGAGCAAAGGGAGTCACAAGCGCATATGAAGCAATGGGTTGGACTGGGCAAATTTCTCGCGGGGCACATGCAGGTCATCGTTCCGATTTGCGTGGCGCTCGGCGTGCTCTTTCCTCAGCAGATCAGCGTTCTTAAGCCCATCGTTCCCACCTTGTTTGCCTTCATGACGTTCCAAGGCGCGCTCAGCAACACCTTCCACCAGGTAGCTGAGGTGTTCCGCCGTCCGCTGCACTTGATTTTGGCGCTGCTCGTCTCGGCGGTGTTTATTCCCATAGCAGCTTATGCCATGGGATCGCTGTTCTTTGGCTCCAACCCCAACCTTGTCTGCGGCATCGTGCTCGAGTACAGCGTACCCGTGGCGGTCACTGCCTTTATGTGGATTAGCATGTTCGGCGGCAACGGCCCGCTCGCGCTTACCATCATCCTGACGTCCTCGGTTATCTCCCCTGTGACGATTCCGCTCACGCTTAAGCTCCTGCTGGGTGCCACCGTCTCGATCGATGTGCCAAGCATGATGCAAGACATGGCCTTTATGATCGCCATCCCCGCCGTGCTCGGCATCGTGATCAACGAGCTCACACGTGGATGGGGACACGAGAAGCTCTCCCCCGCGCTCTCGCCCGCCTGCAAGTTCATGATGATGGGCGTTATCGCCTCCAACTCCACCGCCATGAGCGAGTACGTGCTGCACATGAACGCGGTGCGCCTGGAAGTCGCCCTCTTTATTTTGGTCTTCGCCATCAGCGGCTTTGTCGTCGGTTTTCTGGTCGCCCGCGCGTTACACCTGCCGTATAGCGAGACGACCACCATGTGCTTTACCTGCGGCATGCGTAACATCTCTTCGGGTGCCGTCATCGCCACGCAGTATTTTCCGGGCGAAGTCGTGTTTCCCGTCATGTGCGGAACGCTGTTTCAGCAGGTACTCGCCTCGTTTATCGGGCACCTCTTTGAGCGTCTGACCGGTGAGGAGCGCGCCGCCCAGCGCAAGCGGGTCGAGGCCGGCCGCGACGCCATGGCGCGCTAGAAGCCACAGGCGCGAGGCCGAGCCCTTGGCTATGCAAGTGCTTCCAGGCGTGCGCGCAGGCGCTCAGCATCGATATCGAGCGTGGTCTCGGCATTGACCTGGGCCAGGCGATAGCCGACAAAGTAGGGCGAAACCACCCAACGTGGCAGCGCCTTGGCAATGGTCCGGCCGTCCATGTGGTAGAAGAACAAGTTGTACGACTCTGCGCGACCACCGTGGTGCTCGTTCAGGATATAGCGAAGAGCCACCTGGATTGCGTCGGCAAACAGGTCAGCTTCGGCTAGGTCGCAGGCGTCGTCGCTGGCGGCGACCCCCTGTGGAGCCGAGACGTTGATCTCAAAGAAGCCCATAATCGGCTCGGTTGAAATGCTGATCGCGACCCTCCCCCGCTGCCAGACATCAATGCCTTCGAAGTTGGCTGGTGTCAGCGCCGCATAGCCGTCTTCCTGTTCCAAACCCACAATCTGCATATGCGGATGGACCAGACTGCCGCCCGAAAGCGGGCCCTTGTTCTTGTACATGAGCACGCTGCGGTACTGTTGGGAATCAATCATCTGCTGCCAACAGCCCAGGGCAAACCGCATCACATGATGCAGCTCGTCCGGCGCATAGGTCACCAGGTCGGCGTCGTGGTCGGACGACTCAATCAATACGGTCTGGCGAGTGGCCCGCAAGGTCTTAAACTTATTCTCGAGCCAGATGCAGTCACCATCGCGCTGGATGATGTTGGTGAGCCCCTCCGTGTCGCAAAAGGGGCACGCGGTGCCAGGGCGACGATTATCGTCGGGCTTGCCGCTCGCCCGCTGAACGTCAAATACCAGCGCCACGGGTTATACCTCCAGCGGCACGATCCTGGTGCCATGGAGCTCGGAGACGCCTAGCGCCGCCGTGACCGCGTCGCGATTTGCCGTAGTGATGCCGCCGCCGGGAAGGATGGTCAAACGATCGCCCGCATACTCGATTAAACGAGCCAGGTGATCGAAATTATCCTCGATCGACGTACCGGCAGCGCCGCCATGCGTGAGGATGCGCGTAACGCCGCAGTCGGCAAGTGTATCAATCGCATCGAGCTGAGCCTCGGGCGAGAGCTGGTCAAAGGCCATGTGAAAGGTGATGTCGATGGGCTCGCGCTTGCACTCCTCGGTCGCACAGCCCACAGCCATCACGAGGGCGCCAAGCGTAAGTTCGTCGAGCGCCCATCCGCCAGCGCAGGGTTTGCAGCAGCCAAAGACCAAGCCGTCAACGCCCGCACTCACGGCAAGGCCCAAGTCCATCTCCATCATGCGCAGCTCATCCTGGTTGTAGTGAAAGTCGCCGCCACGCGGACGGATCATGCACATCACCCGTGCATCGTGTTCGTGGGCATAGTTGGTCGTAGCGCTGATAACGCCGGCCGAGGGCGTGGTACCACCGACGGCAAGGTTATCGCACAGCTCGATGCGCCTTGCACCGGCCTCGATAGCCGCCGGCACCCGCTCAAAGTTCTCGGCACAAAACTCGTACAGCATAGATAGACCCCCAAAGACAGCAGATGTTTTCCGACGGGCATTGTCACACATCCCCATGAAGTTGCGGTGGAATAGGGACTGTTT
>USLO01000220.1 GCA_900555515.1 uncultured Collinsella sp. | reverse complement strand
TACAGCAATAAACTATTGCACAGTTACAGTAAGGACGAGACCAAGGCATACAAGGAACTGAACGTTGACCTTGACAAATACACCAGGGCATTTGATGTGATAGATGTGCTATATCAAAGTTTACGAACCAGTTTGAACGTGTATAGAGCTTGTGCAGGCGCACCCCGAGCTCATGGGCGAAGGCGTTGCCGCGCCCACGCAGGCCGACATCGACGCCGCGGTTGACGCCGCGTGGGCCGAAGACGAAGCCTTCAAGCGCGACATTCGCGAGAAGGGCGCCGAAACCCTGCTGTGGATGGAAAAAACCGGCACGCACGGCATTGTGCTGGCCGGCCGCCCGTACCACAACGACCCGGAAATCAACCACGCGATTCCCGAGTTGCTCACGAGTTTCGGCCTGGCCGTGCTTACGGAAGACTCCATCGCGCACTTGGGCACGCTCGAGCGCCCCATTCGCCTGGTGGACCAATGGATGTACCACACGCGCCTCTACGCCGCCGCAAAAGTTGCCGCCGAGCGCCGCGACCTCGACCTTATTCAGCTAAACAGCTTCGGCTGCGGCCTGGATGCGCTCACCACCGACCAGGTGCAAGAGATTCTGGAAAGCGCTGGCAAAATTTACACCGTGCTCAAGATCGACGAGGTATCCAACCTGGGCGCCGCGCGTATTCGCGTGCGCAGCCTGCTCGCAGCGTTGAAAGACCAGGCCGATGAAGAGGCCGACGCCAAAGCCGCCGCGCAGGAATGCCCCGCGTGCAGCCTCGACGTGAAAGAACTTCTGGCCGAGGCCGAAACGCGCGTCGCAGCCGCCGACGCCGCAGGCTCCAGCAAGCAGACGGCCGGTTCCGCCGACGCCGCAGCCATTGAGGCCGTAGCCCAGGCCATCGAGCCCCCGGCGACCTTCACGGAAAAAGCCGCGCCCGAAGCTCGCGAGCGCTTCAAGCAGCGCGAGGCAACCTCGACAGAGTTCGAACGCGTGCAGTTCACCGAGGAAATGAAGGAAGCGGGCTACACGATTTTGGCCCCGCAAATGGCTCCGTACCACTTCGAGCTGCTCGTGCCCATTTTCAAGCGCTTCGGCTACAACGTCGATTTGCTGCCGAGCGTCGACCACGGCGCTGTGGACGCGGGCCTGAAGTACGTGAACAACGACATTTGCTACCCTTCTATCCTGGTCACGGGCCAAATTATGGAAGCCGTTACCTCGGGGCGCTACGACACCGACAAGCTGGCCGTGCTCATTACGCAGACCGGCGGCGGCTGCCGCGCCACGAACTACATCTCGCTCATCCGCAAGGCGCTGAAGTCCGTGGGGCTCGGGCACATCCCGGTCATCGCGCTGTCGTTCAAGGATTTGGGCGAGGAAAACCCCGGCTTCAAGGTGACGCCGAAGATGCTCTAACAGGCCATCTATGCGCTGCAGTACGGCGACTTGCTCATGATGTGCCTGTACCGCACGCGTCCCTATGAGGTGGAGCCGGGCAGCGCCACGCGCCTGTTCGACCACTGGATGGCCGAATGCAAGGCGCAGCTGTCGCGCGGCGTGAAGCGTTCGGAATTCAAGCGCACCGTGAAGCAGATCGTGAAAGACTTCGACACGCTGCCGCTGCAGGGCGAGGGCACCAAGCCGCGCGTCGGCGTCGTGGGCGAGATTCTGGTGAAGTTCCACCCTACGGCAAACAACCAGATCGTCGACGTGATCGAGCGCGAGGGATGCGAGGCCGTTGTGCCTGGCCTCATCGAGTTTTTCCTGTTCGGCATCGCGGGCGGCATTTTCCAGAAAGACCCGCTGGGCCGTTCCGCCAAGGGCGCGCTTGGTGGCAAAATCGGGCTGTCGGCCATCGCGAAGTTCCGCAAGCCGGTCAACGACGCGCTCGCCGCATCGACGCGCTTCAACCCGCCGGCGAACATCTATGAGCTGGCCGAATACGCAAGCGAGATTTTGAGCCTGTGCAACTCAATGGGCGAGGGCTGGCTGCTCACCGCCGAAATGGTGGAGCTCATTGTGTCGGGCGCGCCAAACGTAGTGTGCACGCAGCCGTTCGCGTGCCTGCCGAACCACGTGGTGGGCAAGGCCGTGATTAAGGAACTGCGCCGCCGCTACCCCGAGAGTAACATCGTAGCCGTCGACTACGACCCGGGCGCGTCTGAGGTCAACCAGCTCAACCGCATCAAGCTCATGATTTCGGTGGCGAAAGCGAACCTCGAGGAAAAGGAAGAGGCCGCCCGCGCCGAGCGCAACGCGAACCTCACCAAACCCGCCGATGAAGAAGTGATGGGCGGGCTCGAGGTCGAGGAAGAAAAGCTGGGCTAGGGGAGCGCGAGCCCGCTGGAGCTTGACAAACGCCCATGGCACTTAACAAGCTCCTCGACACAAGGGGGATGCGGTCGAAACGCGGCTTCGACCGCATCCCCCTTTTTTTCTTTTTATTGAAACGAATCCAGTGCTCACCACATGCGTTTATGCACTGCTGCGAAAATGGCAGCAGTGCATACGAGCGCGGCTATTGAACCCACGAATGTGTCCGAAGGCGGCGCCCTGTTCACGCTTCACCTCCGCAGGGTGCAAAAAGCGAGCAACTATCTTGCTAGGTCGATACCTTGCTAGCAAGCTATAAGTATTCGATTGTGCAGAACTCCTATACTTGGGAAGACGGCGAACTTCCGCACTTTCCCAAA
>USLO01000219.1 GCA_900555515.1 uncultured Collinsella sp. | reverse complement strand
CGTCCGAGACCCAGGACTTTTTGTCGAGCGTGGGGGAGAGCGAGAAGCGCGTGCGCGTGAGCGGCAAGGCCGTGAGCGACGAGGTCGTGCTCTCCACTAAGGACGTCAACGTGTACTATGGCGACCACCATGCCCTGCACAATACGTCGCTCGAGTTTCACAAGGGCGAGATCACGGCACTCATCGGGCCTTCGGGCTGCGGTAAGTCGACCTTTTTGCGCAGCCTCAACCTTATGAACCGCGAGATTCGCGGCTGCCGCGTGGAGGGCGAGATCAACTATCGCGGACGCAATGTGAACACCAGGACCGAGAACACGTACGAGCTGCGTCGCTCCATTGGCATGGTGTTCCAGCAGCCCAACCCTTTCCGCAAGTCCATTCGCGACAACATCACGTTTGCGCCCAAGCGTCACGGCATTACCGACCGTGACGAGCTTGATCGTATGGTCGAGGAGAGCCTGCGCGGTGCAGCGCTGTGGGACGAGGTCAAGGACAAGCTCGACAAGAGCGCCTACGCGCTTTCGGGCGGTCAGCAGCAGCGTCTGTGCATCGCGCGCACGCTGGCACTCAACCCCGACGTGATTTTGTTCGACGAGCCCTGCTCGGCGCTCGACCCCATCTCGACGTTGGCGATCGAGGACCTTATGTCGTCGATTGTGGCCGAGCGCGCCATCGTCATCGTGACGCACAACATGGAGCAGGCGTCGCGTGTGTCCAACCGCACGGCGTTCTTCTACATGGGCGATATGGTCGAGTACGACGAGACCGACGAGATTTTCCAACGGCCCAAGGATAAGCGGCTGAATGATTACCTCACCGGCATGTTCTCCTAGTCCGGGGCATGCTTGAGGCCCGCGGCGGCCACGGTTGTCACGGGACTGATTGGAGAGGCGGGTCATCTCTTTTGGGAGATGGCCCGCCTTTTTGCTCTGCGACCGAAACGACCGCCACAAAGGGGACAGGCACCTTCGTGGTGGTTTGGGGTGGGGCTCGCTGCTATCATGGACAACGTTGAATTTCTACGAAGGAGCAGGGCATATGGCGATTCTTTTGGGATGCGATTCCGTCAGCCTAGAGTTTCCCACCAAGCATATTTTCGATAGCGTGACGCTCGGCGTGGGCGAGGGCGACCGTATTGGTATCGTCGGCAAAAACGGCGACGGCAAGTCGACGCTGCTGAGCGTACTCGCCGGCACGTTGGAGCCCGACGACGGCCGCGTGACGCATCGCCGCGACACGACGATCGGATTGCTCGGCCAAAAGGACAATCTGGTCGATACCGATACCGTGCACCATGCTGTCGTCGGCGACACGCCCGAGTACGAGTGGGCCTCGAGCCCTCGTACGCGCCAGATCCTGGCCGGTCTTATTAGCGACGTGCCCTGGGAGGGCACGGTGGGCGAGCTTTCGGGCGGTCAGCGCCGTCGCGTGGACCTCGCGCGCCTGCTGATCGGCGACTACGACGTGCTCATGCTCGACGAGCCCACCAACCACCTGGACATGCGCACCATCAACTGGCTCGCGCGTCACCTAAAGGCCCGCTGGCAGCGCGGTCAGGGCGCCATGCTCGTGGTTACGCACGACCGCTGGTTCTTGGACGAGGTCTGCACCAGCATGTGGGAGGTCCACGACGGCCAGGTCGATCCCTTCGAGGGCGGCTACTCCGCATATATCCTGCAGCGCGTAGAGCGCGACCGCATGGCTGCGGTTACCGAGGAGCGCCGTCGCAACATGGCGCGCAAGGAGCTCGCGTGGCTGAGCCGCGGTGCCCAGGCGCGCTCCACCAAGCCCAAGTTTCGCGTGGACGCCGCTCGCGAGCTCATCGCCGACGTACCGCCTGTACGCGACGAGCTGGAGCTCAAGCGCCTGGCGGTGAGCCGCCTGGGCAAGCAGGTTATCGACGTGATCGACGTGGACGCCGGCTATGCGGATGCCGGCGGCGCGCCCAAGCAGGTGCTCTCCAATGTGACCTGGCTCATTGGTGCGGGCGACCGCTATGGTCTTTTGGGTGAGAACGGCGCCGGCAAGTCGACGCTGCTCGACGTGATTCAGGGCAAGATCGCGCCCCTGCGCGGCCGCGTGAAGATTGGCCAGACGGTGCGCTTTGGCGTGCTGTCGCAGCAGCTCGAGGAGCTCGAGCCCTACATGGGCGACACGATCCGCGAGGTGCTCAGCAACTATAAGAAGTACTACGTCATCGACGGCAAGGAGACTTCGCCCGAGAAGCTCTGCGAGCGCCTGGGATTTACGACGCAGCAGCTCTGGAGCCGCATCGGCGATCTTTCGGGCGGCCAGCGCCGTCGCCTGTCGCTGCTGCTGACGATCTTGGACGAGCCCAACGTGCTCATCCTGGACGAGCCCGGCAACGACCTGGATACCGACATGCTCGCGATTGTCGAGGACCTGCTCGACGGCTGGCCCGGCACGTTGATCCTGGTGACACACGACCGCTTCTTGATGGAGCGCGTGACCGACCAGCAGTGGGCGCTGATCGACGGTCACCTGACGCATATGCCCGGCGGCGTCGACCAGTACCTGCGCCTGTGCAACGCCACCGCCGAGGGCGAGCCCGTGGGTGCGCCGAGTGCCAAGACCGGCACGTTTGACACCGGTGCCGCGGCGGCTGCGGCCGAAAAGCCCAAGTCGAGCGGTCAGCCCAACGGCCTTTCCAACGCCGAACGCCAGAAGCTCCGCCGCGAGGTGAGCTCGCTCGAGCGCAAAATGGAGACGCAGCGCGC
>USLO01000218.1 GCA_900555515.1 uncultured Collinsella sp. | reverse complement strand
CGCCACTGGGGCAAGCGCGAGTTTGCCGTGCTCATCGTGGTCGTGGCCATTGTGCTGTTGCTGCTGGACATCGTGATCCACGCGGTCCGCAAGCGTCGCAAGGCCAAGGCCTCGGCATAAGTCATTCTTCAGAACCACCACAATGGGGACGGGCACCTTTGTGGTGGTCGGGACTTCCAAACCATCACAACATTCGATGAAAATCGCGATATTAACGAAAAGTGTCGAATGTTGTGATGGTTTTCGTTGTGGGCGCGACGGTTTTCGCTATTGACGGTATGGTTTCGCTGCAGAACCGCCAGCCCGTTGCCTGCCAGCCCGCCGCCCTCGTTACGTTTTCGCTGCATTTAGGTAAAGCACCTGCTCCAAGTGGCGTTGCCTTGTATACTAGAGCGGTTTATCTGTTATGCGGAAGGGAGCGCCTATGGCACTCAGCGAGAAAGATGTGCGCGGCATCGCCGAGTACGCAAAGATCGCACTGACCGATGACGAGCTCACCCAGATGACGTCCTACCTGAACGACGCCGTCCAGATGCTCGAGCCCGTCTTGCAATATGACTTGCCCGACGTGGAGCCCACGTTCCATCCCATCGGAAGCCTGTCCAACGTGATGGGCGACGACCTGCGCGAGCCCGAGCGCGATCTGCCGCTCGACGTCGCGCTCGAAAACGCCGGCAGCGCGCGCGACCGCTACTTCCGCGTGCCGTCCATTTTGGGAGAGGGGGAGAGCGAGTAATGGCGCAGAGCTTCGATTCCCTTACCGCTGCCCAGATCGCCGCGGGCGTTGCCGCCGGCGACTTTACGGCTACCGAGGTGGCCCAGGCCTCCCTTGCCGCCATCGAGGCGCGCGAGGGCGGGGTCCAGGCATTTTTGCAGGTGGCGCCCGAGCTTGCCCTTGAGGCTGCTGCGCGCGTGGATGCCGACCGTGCCGCAGGCAAGCCGCTGCCCCCGCTCGCGGGCGTGCCGCTGGCCATTAAGGACAACATGAACCTCGTGGGCACGCGCACCACCTGCGCTTCCCGCATGCTCGAGAACTACCAGAGCGTCTACACCGCCACCTGCGTCCAGCGCATGCTCGATGCCGGCTGCCTGCCCATGGGCAAGGCCAACATGGACGAGTTTGCCTTTGGCAGCTCCACCGAGAGCTCGGCGTTCCACCGCACCAACAACCCTTGGGATACCGAGCGCGTGCCCGGCGGCTCCTCGGGCGGCTCCGCTGCAGCCGTCGCCGCGGGCGAGGTCGCGCTCTCGCTGGGCTCGGACACCGGCGGCTCCATTCGCCAGCCGGCGTCGCTGTGCGGCGTGGTGGGCTTTAAGCCCACGTATGGCGCCGTGAGCCGTTACGGCGTGGTTGCCTTTGGCTCGTCGCTCGACCAGGTGGGCCCCTTTGGCCGCACGGTCGAGGATGTCGCGCTGGCCATGAACGCGCTTACCGGCGCGGGCCACGATCCGTACGACTGCACCAGTCAGGATTGCGCCGTCGACTTTACCGAGCATCTCAACGACAGCATCGAGGGCAAGCGCGTGGGCATTATCCCCGCGTTTATGGAGGCCGAGGGCCTGACGCCCGAGGTCAAGGCCGCTGTTCAGCGCGCCGCCCAGGAGCTGCAGAACCAGGGTGCCGAGCTGGTCGAGGTCGACCTGCCGCACCTGGACGCCGCCATCGCCGCCTACTACGTCATCGGCCCGGCCGAGGCGTTCTCCAACCTGGCCCGTTTCGACGGCATTCGCTATGGCTATCAGGAGGAGGGCTGCGTCAACCTGTCCGACCAGAGTTCGCTTTCGCGCGCCCACGGCTTTGGCGCCGAGGCCAAGCGCCGTCAGATGCTCGGCGCCTACCTGCTGAGCTCGGGCGTGTACGACAAGTACTACTACGCTGCGCAAAAGGCTCGCACGCTCATCACGCAGGACTACGACGCCGCGTATGCCAAGGTGGACACCATCCTCATGCCCGCCTCACCGCGCACGGCCTTTAAGTTTGGCGAGATCAGCGACCCCACGCAGATGTACCTCTCCGACCTGTACACCATCTCGCTCAACATTTGCGGCAACGGTGGCATCTCGGTGCCGCTGGGCCTGGGCGAGGATACTCAGCTGCCCGTTTCCGCCCAGCTGGTTGGTCCGGCCTTTAAGGACCGTCAGCTGCTCACGTTTGCCCGCGCCCTGGAGCGCGGCTTTGCCGATGCCGCCACGGGTGCGCCCGCGCTTTCCGTCGCGCCCGATTTTGCCGGGAAGGGAGGCGAGCTGTAATGAAGGAGCTTTCCGAGGTCCTGCAGGATTGGGAGGCCGTGATCGGCCTGGAGATCCATACCGAGCTCACCGCACTCGATACCAAGATGTTCTGCAACTGCAAGCTCAGCCACGATGACGAGCCCAACGCCAACGTGTGCCCGGTGTGCCTGGGCCTGCCCGGCGCCCTGCCGGTGCCCAACAAGCGCGCCATCGAGAGCATCGTCAAGGCGGGTCTCGCCACCAACTGCGAGATCCAGCGCCACTCGATGTTCTACCGCAAGCACTACTTCTATCCCGATATGGCCAAGAACTTCCAGACCACGCAGGGTCCGGTCGCCTTTGCCATGTACGGTCACCTGGATCTGGACGTGACCGGTCGCGGTGCCGCCGAGCGCCCCGACTGCGCGTTTGGCGAGGCCGAGGCCCAGAGCCTGGCGAGCGCCTCGGCCAACGCCGAGGGCCTGTCCACGTCCATGACGTCGACCATGCGCGAGGGTAACCAGCGCGCCGGTCACCTGGCCAGCTACGA
>USLO01000217.1 GCA_900555515.1 uncultured Collinsella sp. | reverse complement strand
AACCGCCGCGAGAGCGTCGACATCATGATTCGCTCGAGCCGCTCGGTCATCAACGACCTGCTGGCCATGGGCGTGGATTTTGAGCGCAGGGCTGACGGCAGCCTCGACTTTACCCGCGAGGGCGCGCATAGCCGTCCGCGCATCGCCTTCCATGCCGACATCACCGGCAAGGAGATCACGACTAAGCTGCTCCAGGCCGTCCGCAAGCTGGACAACGTGCAGATTTTGGAGCACGTGGCCATGACCGACATCCTAACGGGCGAGCGCGATGGCGCCACGGTGTGCACCGGCGTCGTCGCCGTAGCCGTGGACGAGGACAACTCGGTTCGCCCCGCCGACGAGCTGGCAAATGCCGTTGAGGGCGTGCATGCCGGTAAGCCGTTTAAGATCCATGCCCGCCACACGCTGTGGGCGACGGGTGGCATTGGCGGCGTGTACGACCACTCGACCAACTACCCGCAGCTCACGGGCGACGCCTGCTACATCGCTCAGGAGCATGGCATTAAGATGGAGCACCTGGACTACGTGCAGATCCATCCCACGGGTCTGTTCTCGCCGCAGCCGGGTCGCACGTTCCTGATCAGCGAGAGCTGCCGCGGCGAGGGCGCGATTTTGCTCAACGCCGCCGGCGAGCGTTTTACCGACGAGTTGCAGCCGCGCGATGTGGTCGCCGCCGCCATCCGCGAGCAGATGAAGCAGGATGACACCGAGCACGAGTGGCTGAGCTTTGCCCCCGTCGAGCGCGACGTGGTGACCGGGCACTTTGCCAATATCCGCGCGCGCTGCCTGGAGGACGGCCGCGACATCTTGGACGAGCCCATCCCCGTTACGCCCACGCAGCACTACTTTATGGGCGGCGTGTGGGTCGACAAGGACGGTCGCACCTCGATGCCCGAGCTCTACGCCGCCGGCGAGACGGCCTGCAACGGCGTTCACGGCAAGAACCGCCTTGCATCAAACAGCCTGCTCGAGGCGCTGGTCTGGGGTCGTCGCGCCGCGTGGTATATGCGTACCGGCGAGTCACTGGCCGTGGAGCAGACAGGCGATCCCGCGCTCGATGGCCGTCATCGCGCCCTGGGCGCCGACACCCTGGCAATCGATGATTTGGCCCGTGCCGCCGGCACGCAGGCCGTGGAGGAGTAGACCATGAATCCCATTACCATGAAGCTCGTCGTCGATGATCTGATTCTGCAGGCTCTGCGCGAGGACATTACGTTTGAGGACGTGAGCACGGCGAGCGTGTGCCCCACGGCGCGTCCCGCCACGGTGGAGCTTATCGCCAAAGCCGATGGCATCATCGCCGGCCTGGATGTGTTCGCTCGCACCTTTGAACTGCTGGATTCGCAGAGCTCGGTGCTGCTCGACGTTGCCGACGGTGACGAGGTGCATGCCGGCGACCACGTGGGTCAGGTGCGCGGCGATGCGCGTGTGCTGCTTTCGGGCGAGCGCGTGGCGCTCAACTACCTGCAGCGCATGAGCGGCATCGCTACCTATACGCACAGCATGGCCGCGGCGCTCGAGGGAACCAAGACCGTGCTCGTCGACACGCGCAAGACCACACCGGGCATGCGCGTGTTTGAGAAGGCGGCGGTTGAGATTGGCGGCGGCAGCAACCACCGTTACAACCTGTCGACGGCCGTCATGCTCAAGGACAACCACATCGATGCCGCCGGTGGCGTGACGCGCGCGATCGAGATGGCGCGCGCCCATGCATCGTTTACCACGACGGTCGAGATCGAGTGCGAGAACCTGGACATGGTGCGCGAGGCCGTGGAGGCCGGCGCCGACATCATCATGTTCGACAACATGACCCATGACGACATGGCCGCCGCTATTGAACTTATCGCCGGCCGCGCCAAGACCGAGTGCTCGGGCAACGTGGATGCCAGCAATATCCGCGCGCTTGCCGACCTGGGCGTTGACTTTATTAGCTCGGGCGCCCTGACGCACTCCGCGCCGATCCTCGACCTCTCGCTTAAGCACCTGCGTCTGCTGGACGGTAAATAATGAACGCCCGCGAGCGTCGCCGTGCCATCATGGCCGTGCTCGAGGGGGCCAAGGGGCCCGTATCGGGCAGCGCGCTTGCCCGCGAGGTGGGTGTGAGCCGCCAGATCGTGGTGCAGGACATCGCCCTGCTGCGCGCCGATGGGCACGATATCGTGGCGACCAACCGCGGCTACGTGCTGCAGGAGGCCCCCAGCAGCCCCGCCGTGCCTACGCGCTTGGTCAAGGTTCGCCACAGCGTGGAGCAGGCAGGCGATGAGCTCACGAGTATCGTCGACGCCGGCGGCGCCGTGCTCAACGTGATCGTCAATCACCGCGTGTACGGTAAGATCACGGCTGATCTGGACATCCGCAATCGCCGCGATGTCGAGCGCTATCTGCGCGATATCGAGAGCGGCAAGAGCTTTCCGCTGCTAACGGTGACGAGCGGCTATCATTTCCATCGCATTGCCGCGGACGACGAGCAAACCCTCGACGAGATCGAGGCCATGCTCAAAGAGAAGGGCTATCTGGCAGACCTAATGCCCTACGAGGACGATTTGTCCTAGTCGACGCCGCATCTATAAGTTGCGGTGAAATAGTTCCTAAAATCGGCATCCAAGCCATAAAACAGGAACTATTCCACCGCAACTGCCAAGGGTCCCGCTCCAAATTAGCTGCCCACATATGCAAAAGGAGGCCTCCGCGGCGATGCGGAAGCCTCCTTTTTTGTGCACGGTGTACTTTTGAGTGTGCAAGTGGGGGAGTTGTTACTCCTCGACGATCTCGGTGATCGCGCCGGCGGGGCAAGCGTCCTGGCAAGC
>USLO01000216.1 GCA_900555515.1 uncultured Collinsella sp. | reverse complement strand
GGGGCGGCGCCAGCGGCAGCCGCCTCCGTGCGAGCTTTACGGGCGGACATGATTACTTGTCCTCGTCGTCCACAACCTCGTAGTCGGCGTCGACAACGTCATCGTCGGCAGGCTGGGCGCCGGCGGCACCGTCGGTCTGCTGCTGAGCGTCGGCGTAGACAACCTGGGCCAGCTCGTAGGCCACGGACTGCAGGGACTCGCCGGCGGCCTTGATGGCCTCGACGTCAGAGCCCTCGAGCGCCTTCTTGGCGTCGGCGATAGCGGCCTCGGCCTTGGACTTCACGTCGGCGGAAACCTTGTCGCCCAGCTCGTTGAGGGTCTGCTCGGTGGAGTAGCACAGGCTGTCGGTCTGGTTGCGGACCTCGACCTCTTCCTTCTGCTTCTTGTCCTCCTCGGCATGAGCCTCGGCGTCCTTGACCATACGATCGACTTCGTCGTCGGAAAGCGCGGTGGAGCCGGAAATGGTGATCTGCTGCTCCTTGCCGGTGCCCTTGTCCTTAGCGGAGACCTTGACGATGCCGTTGGCGTCGATGTCGAAGGTGACCTCGATCTGCGGCACGCCGCGGCGGGCAGCCGGGATGCCGGTCAGCTGGAACTTACCGAGCGACTTGTTGTCGCGGGCAAGCTCGCGCTCGCCCTGGAGCACGTTGATCTCGACGCTGGTCTGGTTGTCGGCAGCGGTGGAGTAGACCTCGGTCTTGGAAGTCGGGATCGTGGTGTTGCGGTCGATCATCTTGGTCATGATGCCGCCCATGGTCTCGACGCCCAGCGACAGCGGGGTAACGTCGAGCAGCAGGATGCCCTCGACGTCGCCGGTGAGCACGCCGCCCTGGACGGCAGCGCCGTCGGCAACGACCTCGTCGGGGTTCACGGACATGTTGGGCTGCTTGCCGGTCATAGTCTTGACGAGCTCCTGGACGGCGGGCATACGGGTGGAGCCGCCGACGAGGATGACCTCGGTCAGATCGGAGAGCTTAAGCTTGGCGTCGCGCAGGGCATTGGTGACAGGCTGCTTGCAGCGCTCGAGCAGGTCGCGGGTAATCTTCTCGAACTCGGCGCGGGTCAGCGTGTAGTTGAGGTGCAGCGGGCCGGACTGGTTCATGGTAATGAACGGCAGGTTGATGGTGGTCTGCTGGGCAGCGGAGAGCTCCTTCTTGGCGTTCTCGGCGGCCTCCTTCAGACGCTGCAGGGCCATGGGGTCCTGACGCAGATCGACGCCGTTCTCCTGCTGGAACTTGTCGGCCATCCAGTCGATGACGCGCTGATCCCAGTCGTCGCCGCCCAGGTGGTTGTCGCCCGAGGTGGACAGAACCTCAAACACGCCGTCTGCGAGGTCGAGGATGGAGACGTCGAAGGTGCCGCCGCCCAGGTCGAAGACCAGGATGCGCTGGTCGGTGCCCTGCTTGTCCAGGCCATAGGCAAGAGCAGCAGCGGTCGGCTCGTTGACGATACGCTTGACGTTGAGGCCGGCGATCTTACCGGCGTCCTTGGTGGCCTGACGCTGGGCGTCGTTGAAGTAGGCCGGGACGGTGATGACGGCGTCGGTGACGGTCTCGCCCAGATACTTCTCGGCGTCGGCCTTCATCTTGGCGAGCGTCATGGCGCTCACCTGCTCGGCGGTGTAATCCTTGCCCTCGATGTCGACGACGGCACGGCCACCCTGGCCCTCCTTGACCTCATACGGCACGGTCTTGATCTCGGAGGTGCACTCGGAGTACTTGCGGCCCATGAAGCGCTTGATGGAGAACACGGTGTTCTTGGGGTTGGTGACAGCCTGGTTCTTAGCGGCCTTACCAACGACGCGGTCGCCGTCGGCACGGAAGCCCACGACGGACGGGGTGGTGCGGTCGCCCTCGGCGTTCACGATAATGGTCGGAGAACCGCCCTCGAGGACGGCCATAGCGGAGTTAGTAGTACCAAGGTCGATACCAAGAATCTTACTCATTAGAAATTCCCTCTCTCTTTTGCGTTCGCGCCGCCTCGACGATCTGTCGCGCGGCGCTTCGGCTTGTCTTTCAGGATGTAGTGTATCCCCTTATGGGCCGGAATATACAAAATCTAAGTCAATTCATATAAGATTTCTTATTGCTGAGAGTTTAGGTTCTTAAATGCGCAGGTAGACGCACTGTTTGAGTTCTCGGCAAATCTATCGAGATCTATGTAGAGATGGCTGAGGTTTGCGTCCGGGGGTGCCTGGGGGCCGTCTTGCGGAAAGCTCATCCCGGTTTGAGCGTGGATTCCGGGTCGCAGTTTCCGTCTGAAGGCTCAACCGGAAACCGTATCCCGTTTTGAGAGCTGATACCGGCTCGCATTTTCCGCTAGCGGGCCTAACCGGAAACTGCAACCCGTTTTTCGACAAAATAATGGGATGCGGCTTCCGCAAGCACGCTCAATCGCCCTATATTTCAAGTCACCTTTAGCTAACATTTGCGCAGCTCAACGGCCCCACCTGCGCATTTTTTAGTAAACCTTGGCATACTCGGCGAACGGTATGGAGATGCCGGTCAGAGGGTATTGCAAACGGTCGCTCCCGTGGTATGTTTTTGCCCGAATCAAACCGGCGCGCATCGCCTGTAGCGTCGGTCAACAGAGAGGAAACTACCATGGCTCATCCCGTAATTGATGCCGACGAGTGCATCGCTTGTGGCGTTTGCGTCGACTCCTGCCCCGCTGGCGTTCTGGAGCTCCAGGACGTCGCTACCGTCGCTGACGAGGACTCCTGCGTCGCCTGTGGCGCTTGCCAGGACGCTTGCCCCGCCGGCGCGATCACCGAGATCGTCGAGGAGTAACAACTCCCCCACTTGCACACTCA
>USLO01000215.1 GCA_900555515.1 uncultured Collinsella sp. | reverse complement strand
CTCATGCGCTTGCCGGCAAGGCGACGACTGAGCGACGGACGCGGCATGCTCGGCGCGGCATCGGCCACGCGGCGGGCGGCAAGCGCCAGGCCGCGAGCACCATCCGCGATAAACGTCGGCATCGAAGCCTTCTCGCGCAGGGCATCGAGCGCGGCGTCACCCAGCTCGGCCAGCCACGCGTTAACGGCACGGCTACGGATGTGCGTCTGTGCTACCGAGTCAATCGTAGAATCGGGAATACGTTCGAGCACTGAGTCCGAGGCATCGGCAAGCGACTCATTGATGCGGTCGGCAAGGTCGGCCCGGACCCGCTCCAGCTGATCAGACAGACGCCGCCAGCTCGCCAACGAGCACACCGCGTCGACCATCATCGCGACCGCGACGATAAAGGCGGACAGCCGCACAATCAGCACCGGCAGATGGCCAAGCAGCCCCAGCAATGCCGGCTCCACTAAACGGCAAATACACAACGCACCCAAGCCAAACGCGCAGGCCCAGTACAGGCAGATGCGTCCGTGCAAGTTAAACGGCAGGTGCGAGTAATCCCAAAAGCGAGCGCCCGTTGTTTTTTCCAACAGCACGCCTACGCTGTACTCAATCACGCTGCATACGAGCGCTGCAGCGACAAACTGGCTCGAGGCATCCGGAATCCCACGCAACAGCAGCCAGCAGGCAATGCCGCCCACACCATAGATAGGACAACACGGCCCCAGCAAAAAGCCACTGTTGGCAAATCGTCCGTGATTGAGCATGGCGCATACTGTCGACTCCCATGCCCAACCGCAAAACCCGTAAAAGGCAAACGAGAGCACCAGTGCCGAGAGTGGGCAGGCGGCAAGCGTCGCGCCGTCAAATGCCATGTCGATCGCGGTCCCCACCGTCTACCCTCTCCTCTTCTCGCTCGATTCTTTACTCACGCTATCGTCCGTCTCGTCCTTGCGCCGCAGACGACCGGCGACCGTCTCGCGCAGGGCGCACCATTTATCTGCCAGGCATACAATCCAAGCCTCACGACACGTCGGCGGCACCGGCACCAGCGGAAACATATGCCGCACGATAATATTCCGCTCGCGCGACGTCAGCTCAAAATCTTCCTCCGCGCGCGCTAGGGCAAAAAACGGATGACGAAAGCCATGCAGCCGGTGGCTTGGGTCGGGGTCGTGCCAATCGTAGAGAAAGTAATCGTGTAACAAGGCTCCGCGCAGCAGCGAGGCACGGTCGATCGAAATGCCAGCACGGCCCAAGTGCTCGGCAAAGGACAGACTTGCCCGTGCCACCGAGGTCACATGTGCATAGACCGTCACGTCGCCATGCTGGATAAACTCGCGCGTCAGGTCCAAGCGGCCCGCCTGGGCGAGCTGGCGGGCGGCATCGTCGACCTCGTGCGCGATTTTCTCGGCACGAACGGCATCGGACATGCTGCCTCCTTCCAGCGGCTCACGGCGGCAAGCCACGGCCTGCACGTATTGAAAAAATCATCATCGAATCTATCAGTATGGCATCGGACAAAACGTTTTGCCCCACCAGTTGGCGAATTACCGCGCCGCCGTCACATATCAAACGCCAAAATGTGCGAGACTGTCTTGTGCAATTGTGTCGGCCGAGGGAGCGCCGACGCTCGATTCGCATGGAGTAACCCACAACGATGCTGCTTACGCAAACGACAACGCCCGAGGACGTCAAGGCTCTTAATCGTGCCGAGCTCCCGCAGCTCTGCGACGAGATTCGCCACGCCATCCTCGAAAGCTCCGCCGCCGTCGGCGGGCACGTTGCCCCCAACCTGGGCGTCGTTGAGCTCACGGTCGCGCTCCATCGCGTGTTCAACTCCCCCATCGACAAGATTGTCTTTGACGTTTCGCACCAGACCTACGCCCATAAGGCGCTGACTGGGCGTGCGTATACCTATATCGATCCGGAACGTTTTGGCGAGGCTTCTGGCTTTGCCAATCCCGACGAGTCCGAGCACGACCTGTTCGCCATGGGCCACACCTCCACATCGGTGAGCCTGGGCTGCGGCTTGGCACACGCCCGCGATCTGGCGGGCGACAGCTACAACGTCATCACCATCATTGGCGACGGCTCGCTTTCGGGCGGCTTGGCGTTTGAGGGCTTCAACAATGCCGCCGAACTCGACAGCAACCTGATCATCATCGTCAACGATAACGACCAGTCCATCGCCGAGAACCACGGTGGCCTCTATCGCAATCTGGCCGAGCTGCGCACCAGCAACGGCACCTGTGAGCGCAACGTTTTCCGCGCGATGGGACTCGACTACCGTTATTTGGACGCCGGCAACGACGTGTTGGCCCTGGTCGACGCGCTGCAGGAACTGCGCAATATCGATCATCCCATCGTGCTGCACGTCTCCACCGCCAAGGGCAAGGGCTTTGAGCCAGCCCAAAACGACCCCGAGCGCTGGCACCACGTGGGTCCGTTTGACATGGCGACCGGGCGCAAGCTCTGCCCGGGCCATCCGAGCGAGCCTGCGCCGCGCACCTACGTCGACATTACGGGCGAGGCGCTCAGCGCCGCCATCGAGCGCGATCCGCAGGTCGTGGGCATCACGGCCGCCACGCCCTACATTATGGGCTTTACACCCGAGCTTCGCGCTGCTGCCGGCAAACAGTTCGTCGATGTGGGCATTGCCGAGGAGCACGCCGTGACCTTTGCCACCGCGCTTGCGCGCTCGGGCGCCAAGCCAGTCTTTGGTGTGTACGGCACGTTTTTGCAGCGCGCCTACGACGAGCTGTGGCACGACCTGTGCCTCAACGACGCCCCGGCAACCATTTTGGTGTTTGGTGCGTCAATCTTTGGCACCACGTC
>USLO01000214.1 GCA_900555515.1 uncultured Collinsella sp. | reverse complement strand
ATCCAGCCGTCCTTCATGATGACGTCCATGTTGTCGGTGTTGAGCACGTGGATGTCGGCGGCGACGTCACCGTTGACGACCAGCAGGTCGGCGCACTTGCCGGCCTCGATGGAACCGGTCTCGTCCTCGATGTGGCACATCTTGGCACCGTTGAGGGTGGCACAGGTGATGGTCTCGACCGGGGTGAAGCCGATCTTGTCGACGAACTCGTACATCTCCTCGATGGAGCAGGTGCCGTACGGGGTGACGAAGGAGAAGGAGTCGGAGCCGATCGTCATGACGACGCCGCGCTTCTTGGCCTCGCGCAGGCAGTCGTAGTTGCGCTGCAGCTCCTTCTCGACCAGGGTGCCCTCGTACTTGTCGTGCAGCTCGGGGACGTAGACGGGCGGATAGGTGGCGTACCAGGTGGGCAGGAAGGCGATCGTCGGGGTGAAGAAGGTGCCCTGCTCGGCCATGAGGTCCATGGTACGCTCATCGATATCGAAGCCGTGAATCAGCTGCTCGCAGCCAAAGCGAACGGAATCGTAGGCAGCGGCGTGGTTGTTGTAGCAGTGGCTCCACACGGGGATGCCGACCATCTTGGCCTCTTCGACCACGGCCTGAATCTCCTCGGAGCAGTAGTGCTGGTCGCGGCCGGAGTCCCAGCGCCAGATGCCGCCACCGGTAGCCCAGATCTTGATGGCATCGGGGTTCTCGCGCAGGCGACGACGGACGGCCTTGCGCAGATCCCAAGGACCGTCGACCTGATCGCCCCAGGGGTGCGATTCCTTGTTGAGCTCCTGGCTGCAGTGGTGGGAGTCGCCGTGGCCGGCAACGCGGCAGAAGCCAAGGCCGGTGGCCAGAACGCGCGGGCCCTTGAAGACGCCCTTGTCGATGCAGTCACGGATCTGGATACCAAAGCGGCCGATCTCGCAGACGGTGGTGAGGCCGTGGGTGAGGCAGTCGTAGGCTTGCTTGACGGCGACGGCCTGCTTCTCGAGGAGCGGCTGCATGACCCAGTCGGTGTCATCATCGGTCAAGTTGCCCGAGAAGTGCAGGTGGGTGTCGATCAGGCCGGGAAGGACGGTCTTGCCGGCGGCGTCGATGACCTCAACGCCCTCGGGAAGGTCCTGCATGGCGCCGGCGTACTCGATCTTGCCGTTGTCGTCGACGAGAACGAGGGAGTTCTCGACCGGCTCGGCACCGGTACCGTCGATGAGCTTGCCGCCAACGATTGCATACTTAGTGGACATGGTTCCTCCTTATGGATCCATATAGTGGGCGAGGCCGTGTTGGGTTAAGGCCTCACAAAGCTACCCAAGTGGCGCCGGGTTCGGTGCACGGAAGAGAGGGTCCCGCGCACCCGATCCGCCCCGGCTCGGCGTTACTTTTTGCGGGAATTGGTGAAAGCCATGAGGGCCAGGCCAATAGCCAACCAGCCGATCACGATGCTCCACTCCACCATGTTGAGGGAGGCGGGAGAGAACGGAATCACGAGCAGGCCGATGATGATGGCGCAGGCAGCGATAGCGAGGCCGATGCCAAACTTGCCGCCGGGCACCTCGTAGGGACGAGGCAGGTCGGGCTCGGTGAAGCGCATGCGCAGGCAAGCGAGGGCGACCATGCCGCAGGAGAAGATGAAGGCGAGAGCCGACACGTTGGTCAGAGGGATGAGCATGTTCTTGCCCAGGAACGGACCGACGACGGTGATGACGCCCAGAACGACGCAGGCAAGCTTGGGAGCGCCGGACTTGGGGTCGACCTCGGCGAACTGCTCGGGCAGCTGGCCCTTGCGGCCCATGGCGAGCATGATGCGGCTCGTGGCGCCGTAGAAGGAGTTCATCGGGCCCATGGGTCCAAGCGTGGCGATGACGAGCATAGCCAGGTACAGAAGCATGTTGATGCCCTTGAGGCAGGCAAGCGCGGGAACCGGGCTCTTAACAAACTCATGCCAGTCGAGGATGGTGCCGAACGAGTAGATGCAGACCATGTAGAAGCCGCCGGCGGCCAGCAGGGCCAGGGAGATGATCTTGCCGAACTTGTTCCAGTTGAGGCCCTCGGCTGCTTCCTCAGCCTGCTGAGGAATGGTGTCGAAGCCAGCGTAGAAGAACGGGGTCAGAACCAGGACCGACACGATGCCGGCAAACAGGCTGGAGCTCTCGGTAGCGGCCTTGCCGCCGCCAGCGCCGGTGACCTGGGAGAACACGGGCATGGCATTGTCCGGCGAGCCGGTGAACAGCGAGACGCCCATGGCGAGCAGCATGCCGCAGAGCAGGGCCTTGGTCAGGAAGGCCTGGAGCTTGGCAGCCGAGCTGGCACCGCGGAAGTTGAGGAAGATGACGTAGACTGCAAAGCCGAGCGCGATCAGCGTCGGGAACAGGTAGACGTCGGCCCCCAGTATGGTGTAGAGCTTGACGGCGCGCAGCCACTCAAGGCCGGGCAGGCTGCCGAACATCTCGGACACGAGGGTTGAAATGGCGATGGCCTCCCACGGGCACAGGATGCCGTTGCCCAGGGCCAAAAGCCATCCGGTGATGTAGCTCAGCGTACGGCCAAAGCTACGATCGACATACTCGACGATGCCGCCCGAGATGGGGATAGCAGCCGTGAGCTCACCGAAAACAGCTCCGACGGGCACGAGGAAGATTGCACCCAAGAGGAATGCGATCATAGCGGGAACGGGACCGCCGCCCACGACCATCCAGTCGCCGACCTGCAGAACCCAACCGGTACCGATGATGGCACCGAAGCCGATGGTAAAGAAGTTCCAGAGCGAGAGCGTTTTCTTCATGCCGCCGTTATCCTCGACTGCAACTTCTGCGTTCTTGTCCGCCATTGTTCCCCTCCTTTCCT
>USLO01000213.1 GCA_900555515.1 uncultured Collinsella sp. | reverse complement strand
CTCGACGTTGCCGTCGTCGGTGAGGAACTCGCCCTGCTTGGCCACGGCCATCGCGGTGCCCATGGTGTCGAAGAAGTCACTCATGAGCAGCGAGAACGAGATGACGAGGAGTGCGGGGTCGGTAAGGACCTTGACGATGGCGGGCACGCCGCCGGCGTCGGCGATGGGACCACCGATGCTCGAGAAGTCGAGCGGGGCGATGATACCGGTCGGAGCCTGGGTCACACCTAGGGGGATACCGGCGATGACGGCGACGACGATGCCGATGAGAAGCGAGCCGGGGACGTTGCGACAGGCGAGGGCGACTGTCACTAGGATGGAGATGATGCCGACGATGAAGGTGGGGGAGGTGATGTCGCCCAGACCGACGAGTGTACCGGCGCCAGCGGTGATAATGCCGGCATCGCACAGGCCAATCATGGCGATGAACAGGCCCAGACCCACCGAGATGGCGTGACGCAGGACAACTGGGATGGCGTCCATGATGGCCTCGCGCAGGCCACAAAGCACGAGCAGCAAGATGACGACGCCCTCAAGGAAGATGACGCTCATGGCCACGTGCCAGTCACCGCCGCAGACGGTGGTGGTGATTCCGGCGATCATCGCGTTGACGCCTAAGCCCGACGCGCAGGCGAGCGGGCGGTTGGCGAAGATGCCCATGCAGATGGTCATGATGCCGGCGCCCAGGCAGGTGGCGCAGGCGAGCGCTCCCGCATCGATGCCAGCGCCCGAGAGCACTGCGGGGTTGACGGCGATGATGTAGGCCATCGCCAGGAATGTTGTCAGTCCAGCGCGAAGTTCGGTCCCGATTGTGGACTTGCGCTCGCTGACGTGAAATAGTTCGTCCATGCATACCCTTTCCTTGTTCGGCCCCGAGTTTAGGCCGATTGACACGAACTCACCCACTATATCGCCTTTGTGAAGTTGGTGTTCCTCACATGTTGATGTTCGGCGGTTTGTAACGGACGGGCGGTATCTTTCGCATGAAATTGTGTGGGTACCGTATACTTAAGCGGTTACAACGACCCCTATGGAGGAACGTATGATTAAAGAGCTTTGCCACGACGAGGCTATCCTGTCCCAGCGTTGCGAGGTCGCGACCGTCGAGGACGAGTCGGTTGCTCAGGACCTGATCGATACCATCAAGTCGCTCGACGATGCCGGCTGCCTTGCCGCTAACCAGATTGGCGTTACCAAGAAGGTCTGCGTCTATCTGGACGACGCCGGCGAGCCCCACGTGCTCTATAACCCCCGTCTGGTGTTTGGCTTGGGCGCCAGCAAGATGGAGGAGAGCTGCCTGACGCACGAGGAGGTCACCAAGTCCACGCGCTACATCAAGTGCAAGGTCGCCTTTGATCAGATCGTCGACGGCAAGATGAAGGAGTGCCGTCGCGACTACGCGGGCTTTGAGGCACAGATGATCCAGCATATGATTGACCACTGTCTCGGCAAGTTGGTCTAAGGGGATCAAAGCACCGCACCTTGCCGCTCAATCGTCGCTCGCGTACCTTAAGTACGCTTCGCTCCTCTTTCGTGGCAATCTGCGGCACTTTGACCCCTTAGACGACCTGCGGGGTTAACTTGGTTGAGTTTATCCTGCTTGAATAGTCCGGGCGTGACATTGTTGTCATGTCCGGGCTTTTGTGTTTAGCGCCTTTTTGTTTGGAGACAATGAAATTAGCAAGAACGTAAAGCTAGGAGGCGCTATGTGTACGAGTATTCGATTTACCGATAATTCTGGCCACATGTATCTGGGCCGCAATCTCGACTGGAGCTTTGACTACGGCCAACAGGTTCGCGTGATGCCGCGCGGGTTTCACATTCCGTATTCGTTTATCGACGACGCGACAGCGGCGCACGCGGTGATCGGTATGTGCATCGATTACAGGAACTACCCTATGTTCTTCGATTGCGGCAACGATGCGGGCCTCGCCGTGGCGGGTCTCAATTTCCCGGGTTATGCCGAGTATGCCAAGGGCCCTGTCGACGGCAAGAACAATATCGCGGCCTATGAGTTTCCCCTGTGGGTGGCAGCGACGTTCTCGACGGTCGATGAGGTCGAGGCCGCGCTGCGCGACACGGTGATTGTCGCCAAATCTGCCGGAGAGGGGCTGGGCGTGTCGCTGCTCCATTGGATTATCGGCGACAGCCAGCGTAGCATCGTGGTCGAGATGATGGCTGACGGCCTGCATGTATACGACGATCCGGTCGACACCCTTGCCAATCAGCCCACCTTCCCGTGGCACATGGAAAACCTCCGCACCTATATCACCGCCACAAGCGATTTTCCGCAGACGGCGACATGGCGTGGCGCCGAGCTTAAGCCCTATGGAGCCGGTGCCGGCATGCGCGGCATTCCGGGCGATTGCTATTCGCCGAGCCGTTTTGTAAAGGCGGCGTACCTCAATGCCAATTACCCGCAAAAGGAGAGCGAGACCGAAAACGTCGTCCGCATGTTCCGTTCACTCGAGGGCGTGGTGATGATTGAGGGGGCGTCCAGGATGGGCGATGGCAAGTTCGAGAAGACTATCTATACCGGATGCTTTAGCGCGCGCACGGGCAATTATTACTACGCGATGTATGGGGATCCGTCGATTCGCTACGTGAGCCTGATGGATGCCGAGGGCGCGAGCCCCGATAGGCTCGTGGTTCCCGAGCCGCGCCGTTCGTAGCCGATAGCTTTACTGCAATGCAAAGCGGCCCTGCATCTCCCGTGAGGCGCAGGGCCGCTATCGTCGATGGGCGACGGCGCTAGAAGTTGGCGTCGTTGAGTTGTTCGTTCTCGAGGCCGTCGAGCTGTTGCTGTTCGGGCGTATCGGCGACGCTCTCGAGCA
>USLO01000212.1 GCA_900555515.1 uncultured Collinsella sp. | reverse complement strand
TCTTGGTCGGCGGCCTGGTCCTCACCGCCATCGGCTTTTTGATGGGTGGCGCGCTCTCCCCCACGGCGATTGCCCCCACCATCGCGCTCATCATCTACATGGCGCTTATCTCCGCGGTTGCCTACTCGCTGTGGTCGCGCCTGCTTGCCGTCAACCCCGTCAGCCGCGTCTCGGTCTTTGGGTTTATGAACCCCGTCTTTGGCGTGCTGCTGAGCGCACTGCTGCTCGGCGAGGGCGCTGGCACGAGCCCCGTTACCGTCATCGTTGCCCTGCTGTTGGTCTGCGGTGGCATCATCATCGTTAACAAACCCAAAAAAGCCTAGCGAGCTCACCTTTTTAGAGAGAGCCTTCACACACTTTAGCTTAATGGAATGCACTGGTTCTCGTTGATTTCGTACCGAGCCGCGACGGCAGTCGCCCGTCTTGCCGTACCGCGCCTGGGCGTTATGGCCGGTGGCCCCCGCAAACGCAAAAAGGGCGCACGACCATCGCAACGGTCGTGCGCCCTTTTTCTAGCGTATCTGGACGCCGGCTTTCTTTTTCTCGGCCTTGACGCGGTAGAGCTCCGCATCGGCAGCGCGAAGCAAGTCTTGCCAGGTATCGACGCCATCACCAACCCGTGCGTAGCCGATGGACATCCGCAACAGATACGGCACCTCGGCGCGCGCGAGCTCATCGTTGATTGTCGCGCACAGATGCATGATATCCTGCTCCGCCGTCGCCTTTTGAAGCACCACGAACTCATCGCCGCCATAACGCGCGATAAAGCCACCAGACGCCGAGCAGACCTCTTTGAGCGTAGCGGATATGACCTGGAGGGCATGGTCGCCCTCCACATGTCCATAGCGGTCGTTAATCTGCTTAAAGCCGTCGGCGTCCATCATAAGCAGGTACACATCTTCGGCCTGATCCACATTTGAGAAGAGCGACAGCATATAGGTCTCAAAACGGTTGCGATTGTTAAGACCAGTCAACGGGTCGGTCGAGATCAGCTGCTCCTGGTAGATGATGTAGAGCAGCAGGATACTCAGCGATATACCGACGCAAAGGCCCGGTACCGAAAACAAAACCTGGAAGGTACCGCCCACCAGAGCGGGAACCGCAAAAAAGGCGAGGGTGCGATAAATGGCCTTCTTTTGCAGACTTTCGACTTTTCGAGTCTGAATAAAGGCATGCAAAGACGTATATATGATGTAGCAGTAGCTAACGATAGGTTGAATCATATAAAGCGCTCCGCGAAGATATACGCCCTGCGCATCGATATAGAACATAGTGTGCGTCCAGTAGCTGGTAAATGCCAGCACGACCACCAATACGGTTGGCAACGTCACGAGCGCCACCCTATAGCGCGCGGTCAAAAGGCGAGAGCCCTGCACTGTCTCGGAATAGAAAAACCAAATGAGGCACGCGATGGCGAACAGCGAAAACGAGACCGCGTTGGAAATCCAGTTGGCCGTGATGCCTACAGGAGTGCTCACGCCGTCCGAGAGCGTCCAGATCATATCGAAGAAAATGTAGGCAGCAGACGTGTAGCCAAGCATGCTAAACAAGAGCTGCTGGGTGCTCGAGAACAGGGAGCGGCGGCTTCGTGCGGCAAGCCCGATAAGAACAATCATGCATAGCAGGAATATCTCAATTTTGAGTGCCTTAACCACTAGACGCCATCCCTTCAATATCCAAGTGGTCAGAATCGCCCGATTCGTGTCTGGACAATAAACACCCCCTACTCCGCAGGGGTAAGGGGAATAATAGCAGAGCGCCCGAACGTCGCTGCAAGACAGCTTTCGTTCGGGCGCCTATACGGCGCGAATTGCACACGCCGGCTTGATTGACTCGCGTCGACGATTACTCGCCGTCGATGTCGGTCGCGACGGCCTCCTCAATAGCCTCGACGCCTTCGACCGACAGATCCTCTTTGCCGTGGCAGAACTTCTTATCGACCCAGCCGGTCAGGATCGGAGCCATGACTGCCGTGATGATGACGGCGGTGGCGATCTGGGCGTACGCGGTGGGCGCAAGCTCGGCATAGCGCGGGGCGACCTCGGCGAGGGCGACCGGCGTGGTCATAGCCGTGCCGGCGATAGTGGAGCAGGCAACGGCCGCCTTGCCGTTACCACCGCACAGGCGCTCGAACGCAAAGGTGATGGGGCCGACGATAAAGAGCGTGATGAGACCCAGCAGGATGCCCGAGATGCCACCGGTGATAAAGCTCGAAAGGCTCATGGACGCACCGAGCTGAAAACCGATGACAGCGATCGCGGGATTGGCGCCGGGGACCAGCAGGTTCTTGATGAACGGGAAGAGGTTGCCCAGAACCATGCCGATAACAAGCGGCAGGATGGATCCGATGATAGTGCCGACGGGGATGTTGGCGAGACCCGAGACACCGAGGATGATCATGGTGACGGCGGGGCCGGCCGTAAAGAACAGGATACCGACGGCGCCCTGCTCGGACTCATCGCCAAACTCGCCCATGATGCCCGTATAGAGCGCCATGTTGCAAAACGTAATGCCGCCGATGATTGAGACCGAGCTCAGGCCCAGGAAGTTGTCGCTAAAGAAATATGCCACACCCAAGCCAAGGGCGGCCGCAACAACAAGCTTGGGAATCAGTACGACGATGCCGGTCTTGATAGCGCCCGGCGTGGACTTGAAGCTGATGCCGGCACCCACGAAGAGCAGGATCGCAGCGACGATGGTATTGGAGCCGCCACGGCAGGCAGCCGTAAAGAAGCCGCCGATCTCAAAGACCTGCGGACAGAAAGTGTTGAGCAAAAGGCCAACAATCATGGGATAGATCATGATGTCGCCCGGGATACGCGGTACCTTGAATTTCTTTTGCTCGTTGGCGGTCGCTTCCTG
>USLO01000211.1 GCA_900555515.1 uncultured Collinsella sp. | reverse complement strand
TTGTACCGAAAGTATCGCCCGCTCACCTTCGACTCCGTGGTGGGCCAGCAGCATATCGTCTCGACGCTCGAGCACGCTATCACCGAGGGACGCCTGTCCCACGCCTACCTGTTCTGCGGACCGCGCGGCACGGGCAAGACCACCATGGCGCGCATCCTTGCCAAGGCGCTGCTGTGCCGCAATGCCGAGGCGGCGCGCGCCGAGGGTGCAAGCGGCTGCATGCCCGACGGTACTTGCGAGGAGTGCGAGCTCATTGCCGAGGGCAACCACCCCGATGTCTACGAGCTCGATGCCGCAAGCCGTACCGGCGTGGACAACGTGCGCGAGGAGATCATCAACTCCGTCAACTTTGCCCCGGTGCGCGGCAAGTACAAGATCTATATCATCGACGAGGTCCACATGCTCACGACGGCGGCGTTTAACGCGCTGCTCAAGACGCTCGAGGAGCCGCCGGCGCACGTGATCTTTGTGCTGTGCACCACCGACCCGCAAAAGATTCTGGAGACCATCCTCTCGCGCTGCCAGCGCTTCGACTTCCATCGCATTGGCAACGAGGATATCGAACATCGCCTGTCCTACGTTTGTGAGCAGGAGGGCTTCGATTACGACGACGAGGCGCTGGCCATCGTGGCGCGCCATGCCAAGGGCGGCATGCGCGACGCGCTCTCCACGCTGGAGCAGCTGAGCGTTTTTGGCAATGGTTCCGTGCATGCGGACGATGCCCGCTCGCTCTTGGGCGAGGTTTCGGACCAGATCCTGGGCGAGTTTGCCCGCGCCATTGCCGAGCGCGATGTTGCCGAGCTCTATGGACTCATTCGCGCCCAGGTCGAGGAGGGCAATGACCTGCTGGAGCTGACGCGCGACCTGGTGGCGCACGTGCGCGACGTGTACGTGGCGTGCGTTGCCGGTGCCCGTGCCGAGCTGTTTGAGGGCGGGGCCGAGCAGGCCGAGGCGCTTGCTGCTGAGGCTGCTGTCTTTGGCGAGCATCCGGCCGACCGCCTGGCCCGCGTGCTGACGGTGCTCGACGATGCTGCGCTGGAGATGAGGGGCGCGAGCGATGTGCGCTTGGTGCTCGAGATCGCCTGTACGCGTCTGGCACGTCCCGAGGCCGATCTGACCATTGAGGCCCTGGCAGAGCGCGTGGCGCGCCTGGAGGCCATGGTTGCCAACGGCGCCGTGCCGGCGAGCGTGGCTGCTGCTCAGGCCGCCGCGCCTGCAGCATCCGTATCCGCTGCTGCCCAGCAGCCGACGCTCATTTCGGGCGCCCGTGCTGCCGCCCCGGCGGCATCCGCTGCCCCCGCTGCTACGTCCGCGCGACAGGGCGGTATGCCTTGGGACCGTGGTGCTGCTGTTCCGACGGCTCAGCCTGCGCCCAAGTCCGCGGCTCCTGCGCCGGCTCCGACGCCTCAGCCCGTTGCGGCCCCCGCGCCTGCCACCGCTCCGGCACCTAAGCCCCAGTCCAACAATGCCGCCCAGGTTGCCGCCGCCGGTGCTGCCGAGACGCCCGCGGTCGAGGATGCCGGAGAGCTGCAGCGCAAATGGGCCGAGGTTGTCGAGCGTGTCAAGGCACGTCAGGCTTCCTACGCAGGGCTTTTGCTCAACGCCCGCGCCACGGCCGACGACGGCTCCAAGCTCACGGTCTCGTTCCCCGCGGGTTCGACTTTTGCCATTAAGATGCTCGGTCGCGCCGATACGCAGTCGGTGGTCCTGCCGACGGTCTGCGCGGTCTTCGGTCGTCGTACCGTCGACTACGTCCTGGATGGGGGTGGCACGCCGGCTCCTCAACATGAGGAGCATTCTCCATCTGCACGGGCTGCGGCATCTGCGGACCCGCAACCCGTGTCCTCGGCGGCCCCTGTATCCTCGAGCGCCAGCGCGCCGCAGCAGCAAGCGGCGCCGGTAGCGGCATCGACCCCGTCGGCGCCCAAACCGGCTGCTCCGACACCCGCGCCCAGGTCGTCTGACCTGGGCAAAGCCCCCTGGCTACGCTCCGACAACCCCGCCGGCGCTCCTGCCACGGGTAAGCTCCCGACCGAGCCCGCGCCCCGAGCGTCCGAGCGCGCGTCCGTTCCCAAGGCTCAGCCTGCCGCGCCGTGGGAATCCGAGCAGGTGCCCTACGACGACGCCATGGTCGGCGGCTTTGCCGGCGATGCGAGCGGGGACGATCTTCCTCCGTTCGACGTGCCGGGTGCGGCGTCCGCGCCCAAGTCCGCTGCAGCTGCCCCCAAAGAGGGGGACGCCCCCGCTGCCCCTTGGGAGTCCAACCCCGGCGCCGGCAGCCCCTTCGGCCATCAGGGCGCAGCCCCGAGCATCCCGCAGACCGAGGACGAGGCCAAAGCCCTCATCCGCAACGTCTTCGGCCAGGCCACCATCTTCAAACCGGTGGAGTAACCGTGCGGGCGGGTATGCTGCTCAAGAAGAGGTCTCTTTGTCCGGGCGCATCTGTATTTCGGACATGTGCAACGTGGTGCCGCGTATATCGCATTTGAGCAGACAGGTGCGTGACGGTCGGCCTAGGATGCTGAGGTCGATACGATACGTCGCATGGCTGTCCGTGTACTCGACTTGCTCGGCGTTAATGGTTGCTCCGATTGCCAAATAAACGCCTAGCTCGGCATCGACAATCTTGAAGTCCTTTATCTTGACCTTGAACTCTTGATAGAGGGACGGGCTGTTGTAGTAGACGGTTCGGGTTCCGTCGGTGCACTCATCGGTCGTCTCCCATTTGACGACGGGCTGGTCCGAGCTGGCTATCAGCAGTTCTGCTCCAAAAGCTATGGCATGGGTGATGACAACCAGCAATGCCCAGCCGACAAAGAGATAGAGAACCACATATGCAACGGGGTGTTTTGAGCGGATGTTTTGGAGCG
>USLO01000210.1 GCA_900555515.1 uncultured Collinsella sp. | reverse complement strand
GTACAGGCAACACCTAAAAGGAGAGAAGCAACGCGAAATGCTGAGCCTGTAACCTATTTATATCCAATGAGCGGCAATAACAGGACCAGAACGGCAAAATGGCAAATCTATGTCTGTCCCAAATGAGTGAAAGCACTCATGTAAGTCTGTCCCCAATGAGCGGACAGATAGATTTAGTTGAAACGGTTCATTTGATTGAAGCGTTTTAGTTTGTCTTTTACGGGAATCTGCCCGTTCACCGAATTATTTCTTGCTATCATGCATCTTGTAGGGTAAATCTCCGATCGCAAGGAGACACAAATGGTGAAAAAGTCACCGGAAAACACTACTCCCGCCATCGTGGACAACGTGGAGGCGCTTGAGGCCAAACTTAAATCTATGCGTGAGGCCCAGGCTAAATTCGCTGAGTACACTCAGGAGCAGGTAGACAAGATCTTCTACGAGGCTGCTATGGCCGCCAACAAGGCTCGTATTCCTTTGGCCAAGCTCGCCATCGAGGAGACCGGCCGTGGCGTTCTCGAGGACAAGGTCATCAAGAACCACTACGCCGCTGAGTACATCTACAACGCTTACAAGAACACCAAGACCTGCGGTGTCATCGAGCGCGACGACGCTTACGGCATCACCAAGGTCGCCGAGCCGATCGGTATCGTTGGCGCTGTCATCCCGACCACCAACCCGACCTCCACGGCCATCTTCAAGACGCTCATCTGCCTGAAGACCCGTAACGCCATCATCATCTCCCCGCACCCGGCAGCCGCCAAGTGCACCATCGCCGCCGCCAAGCTCGTTCTCGACGCAGCTGTCAAGGCCGGTGCTCCTGAGGGCATCATCGGCTGGGTCGACAAGCCGTCCATCGAGCTGACCAACATGGTCATGCGCGACGTCGACATCATTCTCGCAACCGGTGGCCCGGGCATGGTCAAGGCTGCTTACTCCTCCGGTAAGCCCGCACTCGGCGTCGGCGCCGGCAACACCCCGGTCATCATCGACGATACCGCGGACATCAAGCTCGCCGTCAACTCCATCATCCACTCCAAGACGTTCGACAACGGCATGATCTGCGCTTCCGAGCAGTCCGTCACCGTCCTCGACTCCATCTACAAGGATGTCAAGGCTGAGTTCCAGCGTCGCGGCTGCTACTTCGTCAAGCAGGGTGCCGAGATGGAGGCCCTGCGTGCCGCCATGTTCAAGAACGGCGCTCTCGATCACCGCATCCCCGGCATGGCTGCCGCCAAGATCGCCGAGCTCGCCGGCATCGAGGTTCCCGCCAAGACCAAGATTCTGATCGCCGAGGTCACCTCCACCGATCCCGAGAAGGAAGAGTTCTCCCACGAGAAGCTCTCCCCGGTCCTCGCTATGTATCACGCCAAGGACTTCCAGGAGGCCGTTGACAAGGCAGAGCACCTCGTCCTCGCAGGTGGCCCGGGCCACACCGCCTCTCTCTACGTGCACCCGGCACAGAGCGAGAAGATCGCTAAGTTCCAGCACGTCATGAAGGCCTGCCGCATCGTCATCAACACCCCGTCCTCGCACGGCGGCATCGGTGACCTCTACAACTTCGGCATGAAGCCGTCTCTGACCCTGGGCTGCGGCTCCTGGGGTGGCAACTCCGTCTCCGAGAACGTTGGGGTGAAGCACTTGATCAACGTCAAGACCGTGGCAGAGCGCCGCGAGAACATGCTGTGGTTCCGCGCACCCGAGAAGGTCTACTTCAAGAAGGGCTGCACGCCCGTCGCACTCGACGAGCTCGGCACCGTAATGGGCAAGAAGCGCGCCTTCATCGTTACCGACCAGTTCCTCTTCAAGAATGGCAACACGCGTGCCATCGAGGCCAAGCTCGATGAGATGGGCATCGCTCACGACTGCTTCTACGACGTTGAGCCCGATCCCTCCCTGCAGTGCGCACGTCGCGGCGCCAAGCAGATGACGCTCTTCGAGCCGGATGTCATCATCGCCGTCGGCGGCGGTTCCGCAATGGACGCCGGCAAGATCATGTGGATGATGTACGAGCACCCCGAGGCGAACTTCGAGGACATGGCCATGGACTTCATGGACATCCGCAAGCGTATCTTCACCTTCCCCGAGATGGGCAAGAAGGCTTACTTCGTCGCCGTCCCGACCTCTTCGGGCACTGGCTCCGAGTGCACGCCGTTCGCCATCATCACCGACAAGGAGACCGGCATCAAGTGGCCGCTCGCTGACTACGCGCTGCTCCCGAAGATGGCAATCGTCGACGCTGACAACTGCATGACCGCCCCGAAGGGCCTCACCGCAGCTTCCGGTATTGACGTCATGACCCACGCCATCGAGTCCTACGTCTCCATCATGGCTTCCGATTACACCAAGGGCCTCTCCGAGCGCGCCGCAAAGCTCGTCTTCGAGAACCTCCCGAGCTCCTTCACCAACGGTGCCAAGGATCCGCACGCTCGCGAGGAGATGCACAACGCATCCTGCATGGCCGGTATGGCATTCGGTAACGCCTTCCTGGGCCTCAACCACTCCATGGCCCACAAGCTCGGCGCTTTCCACCATTTGCCCCACGGCCTCGCAAACGCAGTCATCTTGACCCGCGTCATGCGTTACAACGCCGCCGAGGCTCCTGTCAAGATGGGAACCTTCTCTCAGTATCCTTACCCCAACGCGCTGCACAACTACGCCGAGATGGCTCGTTACTGCGGCATCGACGGCAAGGACGACCGTGAGGTCTTCGAGAACTTCATCACCAAGCTCACCGAGCTCTGCGACTTCATCGGTGTCAAGCACACCATCGCTGAGTACGGCGTTGACGAGAAGTACTTCCTCGACACCCTCGACGAGATGACCGAGCAGGCATTCAACGACCAGTGCACCGGCGCTAACCCGCGCTAC
>USLO01000209.1 GCA_900555515.1 uncultured Collinsella sp. | reverse complement strand
GTGAGGGGTGCGGGCTATTACGTTATGAAAATGTAGGCGTTGCCCTCTCCGGTGGGTACCAGCCTCCTGCCCATTGTGACTATCGGCATCCAAAAATTTGCGCAAAAATAACCTTTAGATGCGGCAAAAGTGGAGTTTGGTGACGGTTTGCGCGGAATTCGCTACCAATCGAGCATCTATGAACCCGTCCAAAAAATTACAGGTGTATATTTATACACTGATTATTGCTGTGCTCAGATTGCAATTAACCGTGGACAGAAATGAAGAATGCTAAAACTGGGCTTTAGGACAGGGGAGGCTATAACCTTATGAGACGAGTGGGAACACTTGGCTTGGTGGCAGCGCTTGCCGCTATCTTGGTATCGCCGCTGCCGGCGCACGCCGAAGACGCATCGGGTGCCGTTACCTACAATGCGGGAAATGGGTATTCCTTTGAGAAGCTCTCGCATCCTACGGTAGGAACGTCGCAGCCGGATGGCATCGTCGACTACCAGGGTAACGGTGCCGTTGCCGTTCCGGGCGCCGATGGTAATACGGCCAACAACGAAGGCGATCGCGGCCAGAGCTACACTTGGGCGGCTGCGAGCTATGGTGACTGGCTTTATGTGGGCACCTGCTATGCGGCGATGGGCAACACGCTGACGCTCATGAACAGCACGCTGGGCGATTCCTTTGATGTCGAAACCATGCGCCTGACGCTGGAGGCCATGTTTAACGGTACCTTCTTCTATGGACAGCAGAAGGAGGACGGCACGGCCGACAAGGACAGCGGCGGCATCTTGGTCAAGATCAATACCAAGACCGGTGAGACCAAGCTGCTACTCTCTGAATCGCTCAACGGCGTCGCTCCTTTGTTCCGCAATGCCGTGAGCTATAAGGGTAAGCTCTATTTCTGCGGCAGCGTCAGGACCAATGACGGCAAAGGCGGCCTGCCTGCTGTATACGAGATCGATCCTAAGACGGATGAGTACAAAGTTGTCTATCAGGGCCTTTCGAGCATGCAGGATTACGGTGCTGCCTACAAGCAGGGCATTTCTACCGGTATCCGCGGCATGTGCGTCCATGATGGCCAGCTCGTCATCAGTAATGTGGGTAAAGACGCGAACGGTAATTTTGTGTCGACAATCCTGACGTCGTCTGACCCCTCGAAGGGCCAGGACAGCTTCACCGAGATTGCCAACTCGGAGACGCTGTTTGGCTATCCGGCGATTCGCTATCAGGACAGCATCTACGGCGGCGCCATTTGGGATATGGTCTCGTACAATGGCCATCTCTATGCGACCATCTGCACCGGTACGCCCGAGAACGCTCCCGATGATAATTCCATGCAGTCGTTTGCCATGGTCCGTGGCGACAAGAATGCCGACGGCAGCTATTCGTGGACTCCCATTGTCGGCGATCAGAAGACGGACGGTGCAAAGTACTGCTTTGGCATCGATCCTGCCCGTACCCGTTCTGGCGCTGCCAACCTCATCGTCTACAACGACTACCTCTATATCGGTGAATACAACGACGAGGAGATTGCCCTCGAGCGCATCCTGTTCAACAAATCCAACACCGAAGAGGGCGGCAAGAGCAGCATGGGTGGCGTTGACTGCTCGTTTGTGAATGCCAATCTTGAGCAGTCGGTTAACATCTATCGCATGGACAAGGACGAGAACATGGAGCTCGTCGTTGGCGATCGCACCGACATGTTCCCCGAGGGCGATATTTCCGGCCTGACTTCGGGCTTTGGCCGAAACGAGAACCAGTACATTTGGCGCATGCAGAAGTTCGACGGCAAGCTGTATATCGGTACCTTTGATACCGCGAGCCTGCTTGAGCCGATCGGCCAGTTCTCCAATGGCGACATTATCGATATGACGCCCGAGGAGTGGGACTCTCAGGTTCAGCGCCTTAGGGACCTGCTCAATCACCTGCTCGACAAGAAATCGCCTGACGACCCCATCGTTCCCGTGAACACGCTTGCGGACGATGATTCAAACGAGGCCGTCGAGGTCGATGATTCGAACGAAGCTGCTGAGGTTGATGATTCAAACAAGGCCGTCGATGTCGATGACGAGAAGACCGAGGTTGCTAAGGGCTTTGGCGATCTGAGCGATGCGCTGGAGGATGCCGCGGGCGGTCTTTGCGATCAGGCCGCGACGATGTCCCAGGACTTTGAGGACGACGCCGCTTATGTCCAGAAGATCGATGGCGAGATCGCGTACTTCAAGTCCTTTGCCGACCAGTATCAGGACATGCTCGATAGCTATGAGAGCCTTAAGCAGCAGTACGAGGATGCCTATGGCACCGAGCTGCCGAGCGATATTCAGGATGCGCTCGATAAGCTGCTGAGCGAGGAGAACCTCAAGAAGTTGCAGAGTGTCCTTACGTGCATGTGTTACCTGCGCGATGCCGAGCGCGGCTTTGATATGTATGTGACCGAGGACGGCGTGAACTTTACGACGCTGACGACCAATGGCTTTAACGATCCGTATAACCATGGTCTGCGCACCTTTGCGGTGACCAACCAGGGTCTGTGCCTTGGTACCGCCAACCCGTTCTATGGTTGCCAGGTCTGGATCCAGCGCAAGGAGAATTCGGAGAATCCGGTTGATCCCGGTACTCCGGATCCGACGGAACCCACCGATCCTTCGCAGCCGGGTGGCGGCGATCAGCCTGGCGGCAGCCAGACGGGTGGCAACGACCAGTCGAGCAGCACCACGACCACCGTCACGACGACCGCTAAGAAGACTCCGAAGGACGGCTCGCTGCCTCGCGCTGGCGACTCGACCCTCACGCTGGTCTTGGGATTGCTGGTTGCAGCTGCCGCAGTGCTTGGCATTGCTCTCGTCTTGCGCAAGCGTTCTCGTCGCTAGGCTCGTCCGCG
>USLO01000208.1 GCA_900555515.1 uncultured Collinsella sp. | reverse complement strand
ACGACAAAGCCGATGTCGCCCCAGTCGTCCTTGAACTTCTCGGTGATGGTGATGGTGCACAGGTCGTCATCGGCGACGGTGACGGCGGGGGAGATTTCGATGCTCTGGACGTCGTCGTCTTCGACGGCCTCATCGATCTCTTCTTCCTTCTCGGCGTTCTCGCGATCCTTCTTCACCGTACCGGACAGATCCTTGTCGGACTTCGTAAAGATAAGCTTGTCGCCTTCCACCTCGAGGACGAGCTTGTCGTCCTTGAGCTTCAGGTCGTGCGACTCATCTTCGGCGGTAATCGTTACGGTGGTGGCGTCCTTGGCCTCCCATTTCAGGTCGGCGACCTCAAGGAACATGTCGAGGACGCCCGTGCCGTCTTCGTCGAGGATCAGGATACAGTTGAGGCCCCACTCCTTGAGCATATCCATGTACTCATCGGTGAGCTCTTCGCCGTCCAAGGTTCCACCCGAGTACTGCCAGCTGCCGACGAAGTTGGCCTTGGGGTCTTTGCCGCCGCCGCTGCAGCCCGTCAGGGCAAAGGCGAGCGCCAGGACGCATGTCAGAAATGCGAGTACGGACTTTTTGAACGTTGTCTTCATGGTGTCCTCCTTTATCGAACGAAACCTATAGAAACAAATGCGGGGGTGGCGGAACCCCCGCCAATTACCAGATAGAGGGGCTAGGGCCTGGGCGTTCCGCAGTTGCTGCAGAACTTGCCGCCGTTTTCGCTACCGCAGTTGGGGCAGAACCACTTGGCCGGTGCCGGGGCGGGTGCGGGACTGCCGCACTCGGAGCAGAACTTGCCGGTGTTGGTGGCGCCGCAGCTGCAGGTCCATGTGCCGGCTGCAGGCGCGGCGGCGGGAGCCGGGGCGGGTGCGGACGCCGGAGCCGGCTGCGGGGCGGCCTGCTGCTGTGCCTGGCCGGCGGCGAACAGCTGGCTGGCATTCATGCCGCCCATGCCACCTGCCATGCCCATGCCCATAAAGCCTGCCATCGCGCCGTTGGGGTTGGCGGCTGCTGCGCGCATCGCATCGCTCTGGGCGCTGGCGATGTTGGCGGCTGCCATGGTGGGATCGCGCATGACCGCGGCTTTCTGCAGGTCCTTGATCATCTGCTCGTCCTCTTGCGAGGCGGCGATGGAGTTGACGCCAAAGCTCACGATCTCGACGCCACGCAGGTCACGCCAGTCGGCAGAGAGGACCTCGTTGAGCGCACGGGCGAGCTCGGTGGTGTGGCCGGGGATGGCGCTGTAGCGGATGCCCATCTCCGAAATCTTGGCAAAGGCTGGCTGCAGGGCGGTGAGCAGCTCGGACTTAAGCTGGCTGTCGATCTTGTCGCGCGTATAGCTATCGGTCACGTTGCCGCACACGTTGGTGTAGAACAGCAGCGGGTTGGTGATGCGATACGAATACTCGCCGTTGCAGCGCACGGAGATGTCGACGTCCAGGCCAATGTTGTTATCGACCACGCGGAAGGGCACGGGCGAGGCGGTGCCGTACTTGTTGCCGATGATCTCCTTGGTGTTGATGAAGTAGACGCGCTGGTCCTTGCCCGCGTCGCCGCCAAAGGTAAAGCGGCTGCCGATATTGGCGAAGGTCTCCTTGATGGAGTCGCCCAGGTTGCCGCTAAAGACGCTCGGCTCGCTGCCGGTATCGAAGACGAACTCACCGGGCTCCAGCGCGACTTCGATGATCTTGCCGTTTTGCACCACGAGCATGCCCTGGCCGTCGTTGACGGCGATGACCGAGCCGTTGGAGATGACGTTGTCCTCGCCGCGCGTGTTGGAGCTGCGGCCACCGGTGCGTTTGCTGCCCTTGCAGGCCAAGACGTCAGCAGGCATCGATTCGCAATAGATAAATTCCTTCCACTGGTCGGCCATGACGCCGCCGGCAGCTCCCAATCCAGCTTTCAAGAGTCCCATGGTAATCTTCCTTTCTCGTCAAAGGCCGGGTGGTATTGGTTGGATTGCTTAGTCGTCCTTGTCGTCTTTCATGACAACGGTGGTCTCGGTGTGGCTGAAGGTGTCGTGCTTCTCGGTCAGGTCGAGCTCGCCGCAGTACTCGTCGGCGTGGGTGGCCTCGTTGGCCGTCTTGAGCTGGCCTACCAGTAGCACGTCTCCGATAATCGCGATGATCAGCGGCGCGATGACGTTGATGAGGATGCCCTCGATATCAAAGGTGAGGTAATCCGGATCGAAGGCGTATTCCCCCATAAAGAGAATCTGGGAGAGGATAAATCCGATCACAAAGAACAGCACCGAGGCGATGGCGAGCTTGGGCTTGGAGCAGGGGAGCTCGCCGACCAAGCGGCCGGTCTGGCCGTTCATGGCAAACAGGTAGCTCTTGCCGTTCCACGAGGTGGAGAGCATCCAGACGGGGAACAGGGCGTAGTCGCTGTCTTCCCAGGTGTAGTCGAGCTGCTTGCTTTCGACCGTGGCATCGTCGTATTCGTCGACGACGGTCTCACGCAGGGCCGAGATCGTGCTTTCTTCCATACGGCGCTCGGCGCGCGCCTTGCAGGTCTCGCAGTCCTTGTCGTAACGGTTGGCGATGTAGCCGGGCATATATGCGATCGAGAACGGACGCAGTGCGTCGTAGTCAAACGGCTCGATGGCGTCCATGTGGCCGTCGGGCATCTTGGACGATCCGTCGAAGGGCACGCGCTTAAACGAGATATTGCCCTTGCGATAGGCATCGTAGTGGTCGGTGGTCGTGACGGTGCGGTCGGATTCCTCGGTCACGGTCTCGTTGGTCGCGTCAAAGTACACTTCGCCGTCAACGCGGGCGCCGTAGAGCCAAAACGGCACGTAGACACCTTGGACCTCGTCGATGTGGTTGCCGGTGACAAAGCTCTTGGGCAGCAAGATCTTGCCCTTGTAGTGTTCCTTGAGTGCGGCCGTGACGTCATCGCGCCCGAGCTTAAACGGAATCACCAGGTCGGG
>USLO01000207.1 GCA_900555515.1 uncultured Collinsella sp. | reverse complement strand
ATTTTTTTTTTTTTTTTTTTTTTTTTTTTTTAATGATACGGCGACCACCGAGATCTACACTCTTTCCCTACACGACGTTCTTCCGATCTGCACGGCCGAGCTTGTCGAGCGAGAATACGCGCTCGATCTGGCCCGACACCTGAGAAATCGCACTGCCCACAGCGTTGGCTTCGCCGAAATTGTTCGGCTTGAGCACGCGAGCTACGCCCTCGAGTTCGCTAGGAACCAGAATGGAGCCGCCACCAACGAGAATGACATCAATATCGCCCGCGCTCGTCTTCATGCGGTCGACGCAGTTTTCGACCATTTCGGTCATGACGGCCCGAGCCTTCTTCACGAGTTCCGGATCCAAATCGGCCACAAGCGCTGGGTCGCCCACGCCTTCAGCAGCGCCCGCCGCAACTACGATGTCGGTCGCGGTGAGCGTGTGACCGCCGAAGCACAACGCCTCTTTCGTCACGCGATAACCCACCGAATCGGGACCGACGGTCACGGTGCCGTCTTCGTGCTGGCGCACAATCGAACCGCCGCCAAGGCCGATCGAAATAATGTCAGGCATGCGGAAGTTCGTGCGAACGCCGCCGATTTCCACGGCAAGCATGCTCTCGCGCGGGAAGCCGTGCGTCAAAACGCCCAGGTCGGTGGTGGTACCACCCACGTCGACGACCACGGCGTCTTTCAAGCCCGTCAAAAACGATGCGCCGCGAATGGAGTTTGTGGGACCGCACGCAATGGTGAGAATCGGGTAGCGCATGGCGTATTCGGCGCTCATGAGCGTGCCGTCGTTTTGACACAGGTACACTTCAGCGTCGGTGATGTCTTCACCCGCAAGAGCCGCGATGAAGCTTTCCGATGTGGTTTTCGCAACGTTGACGAGCGCCGCATTCAAAATGGTGGCGTTTTCGCGTTCAAGCAGACTCACGCTGCCGATTTCGCTCGAAATGGAAATGGGGAAATCGTCGCCGAGCGCCTCGCGCATGATGGCCGCGGCGCGCGTCTCGTGGCTTGCGTCAACTGGCGAAAACACGCTCGTGATGGCAACGCTGTCGCATTCGCCCTTCACCTGGTTCGCAATGCGGCGCAGCTCGTCCTCATCGAGGGGGGCGATTTCGCGACCGTCGAACTCGTGCCCGCCGCCCACAAGGAACCACTGATCGTTGATAGCCGCGCGCAGCTCTGCCGGCCAATCGATCATAGGTTTGATGGCGCGCGTCGCGGGCGCACCGATGCGAATCACAGCAACGCGATCGAGACGCTTGCGCTCGACGATGGCATTCGTGCAGTGCGTCGTGCCGAGCATCGCGTAGCCGATGCGGGATCGATCAACGCCCTCGCCGGCAAGCACGGCCTCCATGGCGTTTTCGATGCCGCTCATAACGTCTTCGGTCGTGGGGCTTTTCACGGCCGAGATAAGATTCAGGTTCTCATCAAGAACAACGGCGTCAGTGTTGGTGCCACCGACGTCGATGCCAATGCGCCAGTCTTTGTTGGACATCGTGTCTATCCCTTCATATATCTATGCCGATGCGAGCTTGCATAGCGCGTTGGAACCTATGGGCTTGCCATTTCCGAAAACGGCCGCTAAACCGCTTCGAGAAACGTCAAACCCCGGCACCTTCAACGCGTCAGAACCCCGCTGGCTCATCCAAAAAAACCTACTGCTCGTTCGCGCTTTCGACAACGCGTTCCTCAACGGGAACAAAATCGATGTCGTAGCCGAAATAGCGCGGGCCAGCGATTTCGAGGCCGCGCTCGCTGCGCCAATGCTCATGCACGGGAATGCCAATGACTACGCCACGCGCGCCGTATTTCATGCCCTCGGTGGTAATGGGCAGTGCCGTTTCGATATCGAGCACGGCGATGAGATCGGGGGCTGAGCACAGCACCTCGTCGCCTGACTTGGCGAGCAGATGCTCGTTTTGGAAACGCAGCTCGCATTCGCGGCCCGCATAATCGTCGATGCCCGCGAAATGCGCGTAGCCGCGCACGAAACCGCCCTCGGTACGGCGCGCCACATCGTCAAGCTTGCCTCGGAACAGCTCGAATGCGCCAAGCAAATCGAGAATCACCGGCAGCGGATCGACGTTCTGTTCGTGGGCCTCGCGAATGGCACGGCCGATTTGCTCGCAGTAGGTCGACGTGCCGGGAATAGAGGCCTTCTTAGCCTGGGCGCCCGTCATGGCGTAGTCGGCCATGAACACGCTGCCGCCTGTAGTAATGGCGGCATTGCGCGAAAGGCGTTCGGCCCATGCATTGTCGACGGCCTCGACGGTAACCACGTCGCCCTTTTCGTCGCACACCACAGCCGGGCACGCGGGAATGTCGAACAGCGTCCACGTCACATGGCGCAGCTCGGGAAACGCGCGGCCCATGCCGTCACAGTCGACGATGGGCACGCCCTTGGCCGCGGCCACCTGAAACGGCAGAAGGGAGTTCAGGCCGCCCGCTTCGAGCGGCATAATCGCGTCGAATTTACGGCCCAGACGCTTCTCCAGCGCATCAACCGCGCCTACGCCTTCCATGCCGTTGGGGACCTTCTCCACGAGAACCGTGGGCGCACCCAACATGTGCGATGCGCAGACAAACGCGTCATCGGGCAATTCGTCGAGCGATATCATTTGGAACGGACCATATTCGTCAATGGCCTGAAGGGCCATGAGCTTGCCGATATACGGGTCGCCGCCGCCACCCGATGCGAGAACCGCGGCACCAACCGCCATATCCTCGACTTCGCGCTTGCCAATAGTGCGCACGATATTCCCCTTTCCCTGAAACGGCGTCGCCGGGTAGGCTTTTCGCCAATATGAATACAGGTGCACTCTACCCTATTAGAGCACGCAAAGGAACGAACGACCAGGGCAGCTTTTATGATTTCGCCACCAACGGCCGTGAAAACCACCGAAATCCCGCGCACGCTGCAGCAGCGCCACAAGTAAACCCCGCCCTTTTATTTTT
>USLO01000206.1 GCA_900555515.1 uncultured Collinsella sp. | reverse complement strand
CCGCCCTCGATCTTGGCACCGACGCGCTTCTTGCCCGAAGGCGTCACGATGACGAGGGCCTTAGCGCCGAGCGGCTCGACATAGGAGCCGAGCTTGGCGAGTTCGTCCGGGCCCTGGATGTACTTGCTGGGGCTATTGAAGATTGCAGCCATATTTATCCCATTCTCTAAAAGAAAAAAGAAAGGGGCTCCGTACGGATACGTGCGGAGCCCCTCGTTACGATAACAAGAGTCGATTAGAAATCGATGTCGGTGTCGTAGTAGCAGGCCTTGAGGATCTTCTCGAAGTCGGCAGCCTTGGTCTCACGCGGGTTCTCGGGCGTGCAGGCGTCCTGCTCGGCGTTCGCGGCGATCTCGGGCAGCTTGGCGAGGAACTCCTCCTCGGAAACCATCTGCGGGTTCTCGGCGTCGACCTTCACGCCACCATTCGCGTAATCCTTGATGGACTGCGGAATGTTGAGCTGGTCGTTGAGGTCGCGGATCTTCTGGACGAGCGCAGCGATGAGCTCCTCGTTGGTCTCGCCGGGAAGGTGCAGGATCTCCTTGGCCACGTAAGCGTAACGCTCGGCAGCACGGGGATCCTTGGAGTTCCACTGGATGACCTTGCCCAGGTACATGGCGTTAGCGGCACCGTGGATGATGTGGCCGTTCTCGAAGGCAGCACCGGTCTTGTGAGCCATGGAGTGAACGATGCCGAGCAGGCCCGAGGAGAAGGCGATACCGGCGATGCACTGAGCCTCGTGCATGTGCTGACGGGCCTCATGGTCGCCAGCATAGGACTTGGGCAGCCACTCGACGATCTCGCGGATGCCGTGCAGAGCGTTGGCGTCGGTGAACATAGAGGCGCAGGTGGAAACGTAGGCCTCCATGCAGTGGGTCAGAGCATCCATGCCGGTGTGAGCGCACAGCTTGGCGGGCATGGTGTAGGTGAGCTCGGGGTCGACGATGGCGACATCAGGGGTGATGTTGAAGTCGGCCAGCGGGTACTTGATACCCTTGGCGTAGTCGGTAATGACGGAGAACGCGGTGACCTCGGTAGCGGTGCCGGAGGTAGAGGAGATGGCGCAGAAATGAGCCTTCTGACGCAGCTCGGGGAAGCTGAACGGCTGGATGATGTTATCGAAGGACTCCTCGGGATACTCGTAGAAGACCCACATGGCCTTAGCGGCATCGATGGGCGAGCCGCCGCCGATGGCGATAATCCAGTCGGGCTCGAACTCGCGCATGGCCTCGGCGCCCTTCATGACCGTCTCGATGGACGGGTCGGACTCGACGCCCTCGAACAGCTTGACCTCGAAACCGCCTTCCTTAAGGTCGTTCTCGACGTCCTGCAGGAACCCGCCGCGGCGCATAGAGCTGCCGCCAGAAACGATGATGGCCTTCTTGCCCTTGAGGTTCTTCACCTCGTGGCGAGCGCCCTCACCAAAGTACAGATCGCGAGGATTGGTAAAACGTCCCATACTGTGCCTCCTAAACAAGCCCCTCTTAGACTTGCGTATATAACGGAGCACCCAATTGGCTCCGTTAGGACCGGTTTGCGCGTTGCCGGCGATGACAATGCGCGATGTCTAAACGTCTCAACGCTCAGACAAACACTATTTTACCGTTCTGGTTGGTCAGTTATTCACCTAAAGCCGCCAATGATGAAACGTTTTTTCTATCCCTGAAGACCCTTGTACGGCATTCATACTCCCAAGCTGGGCAAACGTTTTATCAAGGTTGACTACATATCCCGGGCAGGACGGTGCCCCTCCAAATTATGCACCGTTCGCCGCCAAAAATCGACCGTTTGCGGCACCGTGATACCACTCGGTCGTCCAAGGTGCCGACATTTGTGCGACATCCGTCTTCGTGGTGCAAAGGTGCAAGTCCAAGTGCGGCACCCCCGGTGTGCCACATGCGGGTAAACTAGAACCTTATATAGAAACATTTGAACCCTAACCGCAGCAAAGGAGGCCCCATGGCATTCGATCCCATTCAAGAGGATTGCCATCGCCTCGTTCTTGAGGCCTTGCGCCGCGACAATATCCCGCTCACCGACGCTGCCGCCGTAGAGCGTCTGATGGAACAATTCACCCGCAACCCCGCGCCGCTCATCGTGCACGACCGCGACCGCGCCGGGCACCTCATTGCCAAGGTGGTCGAGGCTGTCGACTACCGCATTCCCTTTATCCCTGACGATACCCAGGCAGAGCAAGAAGAGACAGCTGCCGAGAACATGCTCCGCGAGGCGGCCGCACTCGATCCGGCCAACTGGGACGCCCAGCGCATGCTGACGGCACTCACCGCCGAATCCAACGAGGAATACGTACAGTACCTGGTGTCCAAGTGCGATGAGGTCGAGCACGATCTGGCGCTCAAAATCGCCTCGGCCCAGGACCCCTACGAGCGCGAGGCCGCAGGCGACCTTACGCGCCGTCCCTATCTGCGCTGGCTTGCCGCCTTGGCATCGCGCGCGCTCATTAGCGGACGCTACCGCATGTCGCTCGAAGCCGCGAATCGCAGCTTGGACTTTGCCCCCAACGACCCCGCTGGCGTCCGCCATACCGCGATGCTTGCCATGGCAAAGCTCGAATACCCTGCCGAGGAGCTCAAGCGTTTTCGTTCCGCCCACTCCGTACCCTATCTTGCCAACACGCCGCTGCGCCGCCGTCCCAAGGACGCAGAGCGCGACTTGGACCCGTGGACGCTCATCGCACTGATGAGCGCAGCCTGGCGCGAACTGGATTACGAGGGCGCCGAGCACTACCTGCGCATCCTGGTGCGCTCATGCCCGCACGCAGCCGAAGCACTCTACTTCCAAACCGAGTTTCCCGATGGCATCTATGCCCGCGTCAACGTAGGTCCGGGCTCCACCGATGAGCTTGTCCTTGCCCTGTCCGAGGCGACGCCGGTGCTGCAGGAGGGCCTAGGCGCGCCCGACAACGCCAGCTTTGCCGCCTGGGTCGCCACCAACGACATCGTGCG
>USLO01000205.1 GCA_900555515.1 uncultured Collinsella sp. | reverse complement strand
GCGGCGCCCAGACGCTGATGGCGCGTCTCGAGCACGTCGGCCAACTCCGTCATAGCCGGCGCCACCGATTCTGCCGCTGCCGTTGGCGTGGAGGCGCGACGGTCGCTCACCATGTCGCAAATCGAGGTATCGGGCTCATGGCCAATACCGGTCACCACGGGCACAGGACAAGCCGCCACTGCGCGGGCAAGCTCCTCGTCATTAAAGGTCATGAGGTCCTCAAAGGAGCCGCCGCCGCGCACCAGCAAAATACAGTCGGGCGCCGGCGTAATGGAAGCGGCGCGGCGCAAGCCCTCGATGAGCTCGGCCGGCGCACCCTCGCCTTGAACCTTGGCGCCCACGCAGACGAGCTCGACGAGCGGGTTGCGACGACGCAACGTGCGCTTGACGTCGTCGATTACGGCACCCGAAAGCGAGGTGACGACCGCCACGCGGGAGCAGAACACCGGGATGCGGCGCTTGCGCGCTTCGTCCATCAGGCCCTCGCGGCGTAGCTTTTCGGCCAGTTGCGCCACTTGTTGACGCAGCAGACCCTCCCCCGCCAACGAAAATGAGCGGGCAACAAAGCTCATGCGACCCGTGGGCTTATAGAGATTGAAGCTGCCCTTAAAGCTCACCTGCATGCCATCGCGCAGATCGAAGGTGCGCTTGAGATAGGCGCCCTTCCAGATAATGCAGTCGACGGCGGCCGAGTCGTCCTTGATCTGGAAGTAGCAGTGACCGCTTCGGGCGTTAGGACCACGAAAACCTGTGACCTCGCCCAGAACGCTCAGCTGCGGAATGGCATCGAGCGCACCGGCGGCGATCTCCACTGCCTGGCTCACGCTGAGCTCCTTGCGCTCCTGATCGTCCGAACCGTCGAACTCGGCGGAAACGGCATTGCCGGTTAGATTCCAGCCTGCCACGCAGCCTCCTTTCGTTATCGAGCACAAGGGCTTCGACCCTGCGCAGATTCAAGTCCAACACATAGTACAGCGCCGCGGGGACAAGAATCTCCGCGGCGCCTGTCAAGCCAATTTGTTATCGGTTGGAGTTTCTGTTGTAGCGGGCCATCAGGTAGAGCAGCTGAATAATCGAGGTGAGCGCCGCCGCCACGTAGGTGAGCGCGGCTGCCGTCAGCACCTTCTTGGCACCGTTGACCTGCTTGGAACTCATGCCCGACTGCTCGATATACGCCACGGCGCGGCGACTGGCATCGATCTCGACAGGCAACGTAACGAGTTGGAACAGCACACTAAACGAGAAGAAGATCAATGCGAGGGTCGTGAGCCCGGCGATGTTCATAAACAGGCCCAAGAGCAACACGATGGTCCAGGTGTTCTGGGTAAAGTTGACGACCGGGACCAGGGCGGTGCGAACCTTCATCATGGCGTAACCGCTCTGACGCTGGGCGGCATGACCCGCCTCGTGGCAGGCCACGGCAACGCTTGCGACCGATCCGCCCGAACGGTTAGCGTCCGAGAGATACAGGTTGTTATCCTGCGGGTTGTAGTGGTCGGTGAGCTCACCGGCAACGCCCTTGATACCCACGGCGTTGCAACCGTTGGCGTCGAGCATGCGGCGAGCGACCGTGGCACCCGTGTCGCCGTCCGAGCGAACCTTGGACCAGGTCTTGTACGTCGAGTTGATATAGCTCTGCGCCGCAAGACCAAGCACCGTACAAACAAGGACAACCAGCAGGTACAGCGGGTCGATGCCAAAGCCGTAACCATAGTAATAGGGCATGCGAATTCCTCCGAATCGAATTACACGTTGGAGGCATTCTACCCAATCAAGCGGCTAGGCTTCCTTACAGCAATTCAATTTTGCCATCTTTGACCGTCAACCCCATGTTGCCGGAAAGCAGATCGTCCAGGCGCGAGCCCACAAGCTCAAAACGCCAACCTTCGCGCAAACGGCTTTGCTCAGGATGCTCAATGTAGTCGGCCAGGTCATCGCGCGAGGCAATGACCGAGGTCGCCACGCCCGAGCGCTCGGCAACCAGGCGGATGAGCGCGTACATGAGATCCGTCACGCTCTCAAGCTCCGGCGAAATCTGGCGATGCCCGCGCACCATGAGCGGCAGGCGATCGTGCGGACAGCTTGCGCCGCGCTTGATGGCCATCAACGCGCCATCCACGTCGCGCTCCCCCAGCTGGTCGGTACCGCGGATGCTACGGAACTCCTCGACACGCACGGGATTGCGCTTAACCAGGGCCAGCAGCGTATCGTCGGACATGACCCACTTGCGCGGGATGTTGCGACGCTCGGCGCGGTCCTCGCGCCAAGCGGCAAGCTCGCGCGCAATGCCCAGCTGATGGCGGCTACACGAGTTGATGCGTTTGACCTTGCGGAATGCCTCATGGCGGTCGGCGCGGTAGTGCGACTCGTCGGCCAAAGGACGCAACTCGTCGAGCACCCAGTCCACGCGGCCCAGCTCACGCAGGCGGCTCATCATCTCGGTATAGGCGACGATTAAGTACTTGACGTCATCGATCGCGTACTCGATCTGCTTATCGCTCAGCGGGCGGCGCGACCAATCGGTCAGCGACTCGGTCTTGGGCAGTGATACGCCGCAGAACGCCTGAACGAGCGCACCATACGAAATCTGCTGGCGCTCGCCCAAAAAGGCGGCGGCAACCTGCGTGTCAAAAATCGGTCGCGGCAGTGCGCCCACGGTATGGAGCATAACTTCCATGTCCTGTGAGCAAGCATGGAATACCTTGACCACGCCCTCGTCGGCCATAAGCTCGGCAAGCGGCGACAGGTCGTCGATCACCAGCGGATCGACAGCGACACTCTCGGCGGGGGTGGCAATCTGGACCAGGCACAGGCGCGGATGAAACGTGCGCTCGCGCAAAAACTCGGTATCGACGGCGATCGCGTCGAACTCGCGGGCGCGCTGGCAAAAGTCGACCAGAGCCTGATGTGTGGAAATGTACATATCAACCCATCGAATAAGGTTAGGCCCGAAAAACACGGGTAGGATATCGGC
>USLO01000204.1 GCA_900555515.1 uncultured Collinsella sp. | reverse complement strand
GCGACCCTCATTTGTGGCGAAATCGCCGGCACTCTCCGGCAAGACGAGCATGGACTCTGCAGCTTTGTATACGCCCCAACCTATCGCGGAGCACCGCTATCGTTAACAATGCCGCTTTCCAATCGCACATATGGCCATAACATCGTCCGTCCGTTCCTATTTGGCCTTTTGCCCGACAGCCAAGAGCAGCGTCGCGCTATTGCCGCCGAGCATGACGTTGCATCCAACAACCCCGTCGCCCTCTTGTGCCATATCGGTCTTGACTGCGCGGGGGCCGTTCAGTTTTGTCGAGCCGATCAATTAGATGCCGCCCACGGCAGGGTCTCAGCATACCGCCCGCTTACCAATTCTCAAATCGCTCACAAGCTCAAAGCAATTCGCGATGACGAAAGAGAGACATGGATGGGCTCCAACGAAAGCTGGTCCCTGGGCGGCAACCAAGGCAAATTTGCACTAGCTTGGCATGATGGACAATGGTGCGAATGTCTAGGGTCATCCCCCACTACCCATATCTTCAAAAATGGTGTCGTTGGGTTCAAACATCAGGCCTTAAACGAATTCGTCTGCATGAAAACAGCTCGGCGTGTTGGCATTCCAACTGCCAACGTCTCCTATTGCACATTTGAAGACGAAGCCGCGCTCGTCGTTGAACGGTACGACAGAATGGTCAATAGCAGCGGAAATATCGAAAGGCTGCATCAGGAGGACTTTTGCCAGGCGCTCGGTGTATTGCCAACCCAGAAATACACCGCCGACGGAGGACCAACTACACGAGACATCCAAGAACGACTGATTAACACAGTCCCCCACCACATGAATCTTGTGCTTTTTACCTATATGTTGTTCTATAACGCCATTATCGGAGCGCCTGATGCACACGCTAAAAACTACTCGCTCATCCTAGGCAAAGGCACAAACGCGGCGCTCGCACCCATGTACGATGTCGCATCGGGCTTAGCATACGAACGTATGCGGCGAAAAGCGCGCCTCGCCATGAGCGTTGGCGGCGAGAACCGTGTGGGGCGCATCGGACCCAACGCAATTCGCCGATACCACGGTATGGGCGACCCCACGCTGGAGGCGACGCTCACCGATGCCGGGCTATCCGAGAAGTTTTGCTTTGCGACCATGATGGACCTCGCCTACGAGGTACCCATTTGCATGGAAGAGGTCATGGACGAATACGCCGACCTGCCCGGCATGGCGGACCTGCGCGAGCATATGCTCGGCCCCGTCCGCGAAAACTGCCAGCGCGCCCTCGACCTCATCAGGGCAGAAATGGACTAGGTGGCCGTAATTTCGCAATTATCAAACAAAAGAGAGGGGGCACCCGTCGCAAAAGACCGGGTGCCCCCTCTCATAATGTCATTTGCAATCCGCTAGCACGTGACTCGGACTGCTGCTAGCGCAACCTTTACGCAGCGAGGCGCTTGAGGACGTCGATGAGCAGCTCGTAGAAGCGCTCGGCAGAAGCGAGCTCCATGCTCTCGTCCGGGGTATGGACATCGGAGAGCGTCGGGCCCACGGCGATGGCGTCCAGGCCGTGCAGAGCCTCGGCAAACAGGCCGCACTCAAGGCCGGCGTGAATGGACTCGATGCGCAGCTCGGAGCCAAAGAGCTCTCGATAGCTCTCGACAAAGACTTCGCGGACCGGCGAATGCTCGGCATAGCTCCAGCCGGGATACTCAAACTCAAACTTGGCGTCGAAGCCCAGGACATCGGCCAGCGTCTGCAGACGGTCCTTGAACTCGTTCTGCAGCGAGGTGATCGAAGAGCGCGGGGACAGCATAATCTTGACCTCGTCATCGGAGGTGGCGACCACGCCGATGTTGGAGGAAACCTCGACGGAGCCGTCGGTAGCGACGTTGCGGCGGATCACACCGTTGGGGGCAAGACGCAGGGCGCGGATGAGGGCAAGCGCGGACTTCTGATCCATGGCCTCGACCTCGGCGTTGTCGGCAATCTCGACGGTGCAGGTAAAGCCGGGGTCGAAGACCTCGAGCTCGGCAGTGACGTCGGCGATGATGCCCTTTGCAATCTGGGCCGCGGCCTCGGCGGCAGCGTGGTCGGCGTAGACCAGAACAGCCTTGCACTCACGGTTGATGGCGTTGTCCTTAGTGCCGCCGTTAAAGCTGACGATGGCGGGCTCGCCAGCGACCATCAGGCGGTCGATGATGCGGGCCATGATGAGGTTGCCGTTGCCGCGCTCCAGGTTGATATCGCTGCCGGAGTGACCGCCCAGCAGGCCGGAGATGTCGAGCGTGAGGGTACTACCGGTCTTGTGCTCGCGCACGATGGGGCAGGTGTAGGTAACGACGACGCCGCCGGCGCAGCTGACGGTGGCAACGCCCTCTTCCTCGGAGTCAAGGTTGATCATAGTGCGGGCGCTAATCTGGGACTTGTCGAGCGTCTCGGCACCGACCAGGCCAGTCTCCTCGTCGGTGGTGAATACGCACTCGAGGGCCGGATGGGCAATCGAATCGTCGTTGAGCACGGTAAGCATAAGCGCGACGGCGATACCGTTGTCGGCGCCCAGAGTGGTGCCGTTAGCGGTGAGGACGCCGTCCTTGACGACCAGGTCGATACCATCGGTCGTAAAGTCGTGCTCAACGGAGCCCAACTTGTCGCACACCATATCGATGTGGCCCTGCAGCATTACGGTCGGGGCATTCTCGGCGCCGGCAGATGCAGGCTTGCGAATGATGACGTTGTAGACCTCGTCCTGATACACATCGAGACCGCGCTCCTTGGCAAACGCGACCAGGAAATCGCTGATGCCCTTCTCGTTGCCAGACCCACGGGGGATCGCGCTGACCTCCTCAAAGAAATGGAACAGCTGGGCGGGCTCGTAGCCGGTAATCTTGTAGTCCATGGTGCCTCCTTGGCGCAACTGGTTAGACAGTAAGACATGCGACTTGTATATTCCCAGACTTTGCGTGCATAAACCAGTCGAAAACGCCGAGCGCCCTCGCATCATCGGCTAACGGCG